>JANNRD010000125.1:0-17952 GCA_031401095.1 Acidobacteriota bacterium | reverse complement strand
TTTTAACTGAGTAGGCTATGAATTCGATATTCAAAGGCGCCGTCCGTTTCGGAAAACAGGTCCTGTGAAAACCGCAGCAGATCGAAGAGCGTGCGCTCGACACGTATCGGTCTCGTTGCCCCCTCACGGTTGAGATGGCTGACTTCACTGCTTTCTCGGAAGATGCTCAGTTGTTGTTCAAGACGATCAGCCTCCTCAAGCGCACGGCGAGCGACGATAACTCCCCTCCGGTCCGATAGCGGCAGAGTGACCTCAAACCGGCATGCCATGGCTGGACGGCTGACGTGCAGCCAGAAGCCGTCCGAAGGCGGCTTCTGGCTCGGTGTAAAACTGAGAAACTCTCGTCTTTCGAGCATACTCGATGAACTTAAGCGCTGCGATCGTCACCTTCTACCGCGGCCACCTCGACCGTCCAGACTCCAGACCCCCGAGCCTCGCGAGGAGATGTAGAGAAAGAGAAAGCAGAAAAGCGCTGCGAGTTCGCCTTGATTGAGAATGGGAAGAGGGCCTTTTGCCGAGTGTGACATGAAATAGGCAAATGCCATCTGACCGCTCGCGATAAAGGCTGCAATTCCCGTAAAGAGGCCAAGGGCGATCAGCAAGCCGCCCGCAAGCTCGACTGCTCCCGCCAGTCCCATGAGCGAGGTGAGGTCGACGCGAGGTCTATCGCCCGGCCAGCCGAAAAGCTTCTGACTTCCGTGCATTGCGAACATGAGTCCCGCGACGAAGCGCAGGATGGCGTATAGATGGGGTGAATAGCGTCCGAGATAGGTGTCCATCATTCATTCCCTTCATTGTTGGTGCATGGGCGCACTTCGAGACTGGATTGCTCTTGCAGACAGCGGAAGACCCGGGCAATGCCTCGTCATGTGTTTGGATCGTTCGCTGATCTCGCTTACGGTCTGGTTTACTTTGGCGTATCGGTTGGTACTGATCCCTGGCGGACGCAGCCTCTGATACGCCCTGACGGGAATCCCCAAGTTGGGGCAGTTTCGGAATCTCTCACGGGCAGACGGCAAGCTTCGGCGCATTATATCCTCTTCGCGACGCGCTGCAAATCGCCGGACGCCAACGCCACGCCACGCGGTTCTTCGCGTCTTGCGCGCAAGAATTCCGGCGGGGATTCCGATTCTGGGATGACACAATCCCAAAACTGCACATCTCGCGCCCTCGCTTGCAACTCTGACGCGGTCAAATCAAGCGAAGTACAATGTTTAGGACTCGCCGCGCACTGGCACGGTGTTTGGCTATGCTTGGAGAGAAGGCGAGGGAGCCGCAAGCCGAGAAGGGCGCCGATCTGAGGCTTCAGTTTTCATCCGGTACGTTTTTGTTTGGAGGAAAGATGCAAACGCTTTGGCAAGACTTGCGCTACGGGTTAAGGATGCTGCTCAGGGCGCCAGGATTCACGGCGGTGGCGGTGCTTTCGTTGGCCCTCGGGATCGGTGCCAACACCGCACTATTCAGTGTTGTCGATGCCATGCTTTTGAAGAAGCTGCCGGTCAAGGACCCCGATCGACTGGTGCTCTTCAAGTCCACATCCGGCCCTGAGTTCAGTCCCGGAAGTTACACTGGAAATAACAGTCGCGACCCGGTGTCAGGGCAACAGACCAGAACGTCGTTTCCTTTTCAGAGTCTGGTGCGCTTCCGCGAACAGGTGAGCGGTCTTTCCAGTGTCTTCGCGTTTGGCAATGTCAACATCAATGTCAACGTGGACGGGCAGGCCGATGTCGTCAGCGGGCAAGCGGTATCCGGCAATTACTATTCGGGGCTGGGTGTCCAGGCGATTTACGGACGAGTGCTCAATGAGGAAGATGACAGGGCCGGAGCGAATCCAGTCGCGGTTAACAGCCATCGCTATTTGCAACGAAGATTTGGCGACAACCCCACAGACGTGGGCCGGCAGATCAACCTCAACAATACCGCGTTTACGATTGTTGGCGTGACGCAGCCTGGGTTTGAAGGAACGATGCAAGCGGGTTCGACGCAGGATGTCTCGATACCGATCGCGATGGAGCCGTTGATCAGCCCGGAACCGGAGCGCTCACGAATGTACGGGGCTGGAGTCTGGTGGCTGCGCATCATGGGCCGACTAAAAACGGGTGCGACGGCCGAACAGGTGCACGCTGGTCTGGAACAGGTCTTTCAGCAGTCAGTGATTGAGCATCGAGCCACGCGTCAGACCCTCGCGCAACCCCCAGAACCGAGTCGTATCGCGACGCTTGAGCCAGGGGACTATCCGCGTCTAGTGCTCGATTCCGGAGCGCAAGGTGAGATGGACGGGCGAAGGATGTTTGCGCGGCCCTTATACCTCTTGTTGGGCACTGTCGCCCTCGTCCTGCTGATAGCGTGTGCCAATGTGGCCAATCTCTTGTTGTCTCGTGCCGCCTCGCGTCGGAAGGAGATCGGTGTGCGTCTCGCTTTGGGCGCGAGCCGTGGAAGATTGATTCGTCAGTTGCTCACTGAGAGCGTTTTGCTGGCGGTCGTCGGGGGAGCGCTCGGTGTGCTGACCGCTGTTTGGATTCAGCAGGGCCTTCTATCCGTGAGTGACTGGGCCGGTCGAGAAATGCGCGCTCTGGAGCCGCAGCTTGATTTGCGCGTTCTCGGGTTTACACTTGGGCTCTCGCTGGTAACTGGGCTTGTCTTTGGAATTGCGCCGGCGTGGCGCGCCACGAAAGTGGACCTCTCTCCAACACTCAAAGACAGCGGCCGCGGCTCGAGCGCCGCGTCGCGCTCAGTCCTCAGCAAGGCCCTGGTCGTAACCCAGGTGGCGCTCTCCCTGCTCCTGCTTGTTGGGGCCGGGCTGTTTCTGCGAACGCTGATCAATCTGCAACGCGTCAATCCTGGGTTCAACGCGAATAATCTACTGTTGTTCGGAGTGGAGCCTGGGCTCATCGGTTACAAGGGTGACAAGCTGGTGCAGTTCTACCGTCAATTGACTGAGAGAGTTGAGGCAGTGCCTGGAGTCGAGCGGGTCACGTTTTCGCGAATGGCGCTTCTCTCGCATGGGTCCAGTTCTCGGGGCTTCTTTCTGACAGGCGCGACAATCGGTGCCGATGGGCGAATGAATCCCGCCGGCGATGTCTATGTTCATCAGGTCCGCGAGAACTTTCTCGAGGCAATGGAGATTCCACTTCTGGCCGGACGGCCACTCTCAGAACGGGATCAGACAACGTCTCCGAGAGTGGCGGTCGTTAATGAAACCCTTGCAAAGCGCTATTTTCGCAACGAGAGCCCTGTCGGCAAGCGTTTCGGTTTTAGCGGCGACAAGCTCGATGAGGTCGAAATCGTCGGGCTCGCACAAGATGCGAAGTATGCCCGTCAGCGCGACGACGTCCCGGCGACCGCGTACCTTCCATACCTGCAGGAGCTGCGAGGGTTGAGCGGCGCGACGATCGAGGTTCGGACCATTGGCGACCCCGCTGCCTTTGTCGGCGCGATTCGGCAGGCGGTCAAAGACGTGGATTCAACCCTGCCACTCACTAACATTCGTACTCAGGTCGAACAGGCCGGGCAGACTCTGGCCATGGAGAGGCTCTTCGCAAAGCTGCTGAGCCTGTTTGGTCTGCTGGCGCAGCAGCTTGCATCGATCGGACTCTACGGTGTCCTGGCATATTCTGTCGCGCAGCGCACGAATGAGATCGGCATCCGCATGGCACTTGGTGCGCAGCCACCGCACGTCCTGAAGATGGTTCTTCGGCAGGGAATGACGCTGACCATACTCGGCGTCGCCCTCGGTCTTGTCGGGGCGTATGTGCTCACGAGATTCCTTGAGACTCAGATGGATCTGACCAGCATGTTGTATGGCGTCAAGCTGAGCGACCCGCTCACCTATTGCGTGACCGCCGTCGTTCTCACTTTGGTGGCGCTTGTTGCGTGTTACGTGCCCGCGAGGCGAGCTTCAAGGGTGGATCCGATGATCGCGTTGCGGTACGAGTAACCAAGGTCGCTGACGAATCGTGCTCTTGAGAGGCGAGACCACGAGAGACGAAGTCCATCAGGCGAGCATCTTCTCGACCACCAAACCCTCGACGTCAGTCAGCCGGAAGTCGCGTCCCTGAAAGCGGTAGGTCAGCTTCTCGTGATCGAAGCCGAGGAGGTGCAGGATGGTCGCGTGCAAGTCGTGCACGTGGACGCGGTCCTCGACGACGTTGAAGCCCAGATCGTCGGTTGCACCGATGGTGATCCCGGGTTTGACGCCGCCCCCGGCAAACCACATCGTGAAGGCGTTGGGATGGTGGTCACGCCCATCGTTTCCACCCTGGACCATCGGCGTCCGCCCGAACTCGCCGCCCCAGACCACAAGTGTGTCCTTGAGCATTCCACGCTGCTTCAAGTCCTTGATCAAAGCCGCACAGGCCTGGTCAGTGTCGCGGCAGTTCTTTGTCAGATCCTTAACCAGCGAACCATGCTGATCCCACGCCTCATGAAAAATCTGAACAAACCGCACGCCACGCTCGACCATCCTCCGTGCCATGAGTGCCGTGTTCGCAAAGGAGGGTTTGCCCGGCTCTGCGCCGTACATTTCGAGAATGTGTTTCGGCTCCTTCGCAATATCAAGCAGCTCAGGCGCGCTGCGCTGCATCCGGAACGCCATCTCGTAGGAATTGATTCGCGTCGCAATCTCGGGATCACCAACCGTTTTCAAACGGAAGCGATTCATCCGATTGATGACATCGAGCGAGTCGCGCTGTAACTTCTCGTCGACCCCGCGCGGGTTCGAGAGATAAAGGACCGGATCGCCGACGTTTCTGAACTGCACTCCCTGATAGACAGTCGGCAGGAAACCACTCCCCCAGCAACTGTTACCGCCACTCGGTCCCTTGGCCCCAGTGCTGAAGACGACAAACGCTGGCAGATCCTCCGCCTCGCTGCCCAGACCGTAGGTCGCCCAGGAACCCATGCTCGGTCGACCAAAAATCATCGCGCCAGTATTCATCATTAACTGGCCGGGCGCGTGATTGAAGGAATCGGTGACCATCGACTTGACGATTGTCAGGTCGTCAACGACGCCGGCAGTGTAGGGCAGAAGCTCCGACAATTCCGCGCCCGACTGTCCGTGCCTGGCGAACTTGAACTTCGGGCCGAGAAGCGTTGAATTGGGATTGATGAAGGCGGCGCGATAGCCCTTAAGCAGATCGGCAGGCGGCAGCTTTCCATCGAACTTTGCAAGCTGCGGCTTGTAGTCGAACATCTCCAGATGGCTCGGCGCACCTGCCATGAAGAGAAAGATGACGTTCTTTGCCTTGGGCGCGAAATGTGGCTTGCGCGGCGCCAGCGGGCTCTGCATTCCCTGTGAGGTCGCCGCATACCCGCTTTGACCCAGGAGATGATGAAGCGCCACTGCACCTGCGCCAACACCGCATTGCTCGATAAACCAGCGCCGGTTGAGAAGCGTTTCCTCATGAGCGTTGCTGAATTTCATGTGGTTCATCTCCTTCTCACAGTCCCCGGTAGATCTCGCCATTCTTCATGATGAAGCGAACCTTGCGAAGGGCTGAAATGTCCCTCGTCGGGTCTCCCTCGATTGCAATCAGATCCGCGAGGAGCCCTGACCTGACGCGGCCGATCTGACCCTCGAGGTGCAACACCCGCGCATTAACCGATGTTGCCGCGCGAAGCACATCGAGGGCAGACATCCCGAACTTGACCATGGCTTCAAGCTCGCGCGCGCTATCTCCGTGCGCAAAGACGCCGACATCGCTGCCGGCGGCGATGGTCACCCCGGCGGCGAGAGCGGTCGGGAACATCTCGCGTTTTCGCTCCTGCGATCCGACGGAAAGAGTCGGACAGAGTGCAACCCCACGCTCCTTCATGAGGCGGAATACTTCCGCGGTGCCCTCGTCACCGTGTTCGATCGTATCGACTCCGGCGAGGATCGCGCGGCGCATGCCCTCCGCCGTCGTGGCGTGTGCTGCAACCGGGATACCTGCGCTCTTCGCCGTCTCGACAATCAGCTTCAACTCATCGAGTGTGAATGTCGGTCGAGCGCTACCACCTCCCCAACGATAGTCGGCGTAGACCTTGATCCAATCCGCGCCTTTTCCGATCTGCGTCCGTACCGCGCGAATCAGCGTCTCAATCCCGTCCGCCTCCTCAGCACCCTGGGGGACATCCCATTCGCTGGCAAAGCCCTTTGGCCCGTAGCTCCCCGAAGCGACGATCGCCCTCGTCGCAATCACCATCCTCGGTCCGGGGATAATCCCCTGATTGACCGCCTGCTTCAACCCGACATCGGCATAGTCAGCCCCCTCGGTGCCCAGATCACGAATCGTCGTAAAGCCGGAAAGCAAAGTCGATCGCAAGTGGTTCGTCGCACGCGCGACGCGCAAACTGAGATGTTCGCGCGCTACCTGGTCGTTCCACGTCGTCTCGCTATATGGATGCAGAAGGACGTGCGAGTGCGCTTCGATGAGACCGGGTAAGAGAGTCAGACCGGAAAGATCGACGCTCTTCGCGTCGGCTGCCGCTTTCAGTTCCGTCGGTGGCCCGGCAGCCTCGATGCGACCCGCGCGGACAAGGACGGCCCAACCCTCGTGCAGGACGTCTCCATCAAAGACTCGAGCGGGCCTCAGAAGATACGCACTGGCGGGCTGAGACGAAGAAGAGGGAACTCGAGAAGCAAAGGCGCCGGCGGCCGTCACGACGCAGACAAGCATTGCCAGTCGGAGCGCATTGATCCCCTGTATGTCGCGTCGTCTCCTCGTCATCATTCCTTTGTTATTGCTTCGTCGAGGTTGAGCAAGACGCGCGCCATGGCTGTCCACGCAGCGAGGTCCTCCATGCGAGTTCCACGAGGTAGCGCGAATCCTTTCTCAGAATCGTTTGTCGCCAGATTCCATGGGTTCGCTTCCCCGTTGGCGAACCGCAAGCGTTGTCGATTGAGCAGACCCTCGAGCTCTCTCGCCTCGAGAATGGTCGGCCGACGTGCGAGAACGCTGCGGAAGGCATAGCCGATCCGCATGGCATCTGTCGTGCCGCCTTCCTTCACGGTCTTCAATGCAAGGGCGCGCGCGGCTTCGAGAAAGAGGGGCTCATTGAGCCCAGTCAGCGCCTGCAATGGTGTGTTTGAACGTGACCGTCGGACGCACGAGACGTCACTGGTTGGTGTATCAAAAACCTGAAGCATCGGGTACGGTACCGATCGGTAACGAAAAGTATAGATCGCACGGCGATATCGATCGGCCCCCTTTTCTTCACGCCAGGTTTTTGTGCCATAGCTCGCTGGGGGCTGATAGAGGAACTCTGGCGAAGGCGGGAAAACACTGGGACCACCGACCTTCTCATTCAGCAGACCGCTTGCAGAGAGCGCGATGTCACGCACGATCTCGCCCTCGACTCGAAAGCGTGGGCCGCGTGCAAGCAGCCGATTGTCAGGATCACGTTGAAGCATGAGAGGAGTCACTACGGACGATTGCCGATAGGTGGCGGATGTCGCGATCAGGCGATGAATGTGTTTTAAATGCCAGCCATTTTCCATGAGTTCAACGGCAAGCCAGTCCAGCAGCTCGGGGTGAGAGGGGCGGTCTCCCTGCTTGCCAAAGTCTTCGGGAGTACTAACAAGTCCCCTGCCGAAATACTCCTGCCAGATGCGATTGACGATCGCACGCGCTGTCGTCGGTGAACGGCGATCGACAAGCCAGCGCGCGAACGTCAGGCGGTCGGCGGGCGCATCGGCCGGAAGCGGATGGAGGTATGCGGGCACCCCGGGCGTGACGGTCTTGTCAGGTCGCAGAAAATCGCCACGCTTGAGCAGGTGCGTCTCGCGTGACTTCTCCCGCTCCGCAAGAACCAGCTGGCTCGTGCCTTCTGGATGTTCCTTCCAGAGGTCCGCGATGCGAGTATTCGCGCTCTGCCACTCGGGAACAAGGATGCGCCAATAGCTGAAGATCGTTGCTCGCTGCAATGGCGTTCGCTGCGAGGCCGGAACCGCCAGTATTTCGCGAACAGCAGTGGGTACGGGATCGGCGGCCGGCTTTGCGGTCGACGTGAGGGAGATCCGCATACGCCCGAGATTGTTGTTCTGATTGTCGTTGCTGTTCCAGCCCCCGTGGTTCTGCTTGAGATAGAAAGTGAGGATCGTCCCTTCGCTGCTCGTCAGCGGCTGGTCCAACGTGAAGACAGCCTGCCTCGGGTGATTGCGTTGTCCCGGGCCGAGGTCAATCCCCCAAGCCGTCTCTTCCTTTCCGTCGATGGCGTAGCTGACCGACCCAGTGACTCGGCGCGAGTTGCTGCGGTCATCAAAGACTGGCTCGAGTTCGCGCTCGGGCTGCTCGACACTTGACGTGGCTCCTGAGATCTTTAGCTTCTTCGCGACATCGGACTTGCTGGCGGAAGCGGCTTCGACTTCGAACTCAGTCAAGGCACAGGCACCCTTTATTGAACGACCAGGGCCGCCGAAAGGCAGATTCGCATCCATCAGCAATTCGAGGCGAAACCCGGTGATCGTGGGCGCGTCGCTTCTGACGACCATCTTGACCCGATGTTTTGTCGGGGCGTAGCCCTGTGCGAGAAAGGAACCATCGTCGAGGGGGAGGTAGCGCTGCCCTCCATTCGAGATGTCATCGACGGTTGGACGCAAGACGGTCCATTCGGGCTGATCGCTGCGCACGGTCTCTTCCCAGCGCGCCTCTCTCGCCTCCCAGTCGGGTAAGCGGTGCTGTAGATCGGCCTCGATCTCGCGAGTCAGCCGAAAAATCTCGGCCCGTTTCATGTCCTGCTCGGGAGTGTAGACCGCGACCTGCGATTCGTTTGAGTTATTGAGAAAAGCGAAGAGGCGATAGTACTCTTCCTGACGGAGCGGGTCGAATTTGTGGTTGTGGCATTGGGCACATTGAATTGTCAGGCCGAGAACGCTCTTCCCGATCGCGTCGATGCGATCAAACATCGCCTCCATGCGAAACTGCTCGGGATCGATTCCGCCCTCTTCATTGATCATCGAGTTGCGGAGAAAACCAGTCGCAACGATCTGATCCTGGGTGGCGCGCGGGAGCCGGTCACCGGCTATCTGTTCGATGACAAACTGATCGTAGGGCTTGTCGGCGTTGAGCGCGTTGATCACCCAGTCACGATAGAACCAGACCTCGCGTTGCTTGTCTTTCTCATATCCATCAGAGTCCGCGTACCGTGCCGCGTCGAGCCACCGGCCGCCCCAGCGTTCGCCGTAATGAGGTGACGCAAGCAGACGATCGACCTGCTTTTCGAGGGCGTTTGCATTCCGATCGCGGAGGAACTCATCCACCTCGCGGATAGTCGGCGGCAGTCCTATGAGGTCAAGACTCAGTCGCCGCAGCACTGTCGTCCGATCGGCGGTCGCGGAGGGAGGAATCGCCTCTTTTTCAAGTCGCGCCAGGACAAAACGGTCGATCGGATTGCGCGACCAGGCCTGGTTCTGCGTTTGCGGAAGACCGGGACGCACGGGAGCGACGTATGCCCAATGAGTATCGGCACTGGTTTTCGCCGAATAGGTCCAATAGCCAGCGCCTGCAACGAGCGTCACGAAGAGGGCGACCACGGTCAGAGAAAGCTTCCTGCCTGTCATTGTCAATCCAGGTTGCGAGTGAAGTTAGTCGAAGTGATTGAGTCGCTATCCTATCGCATGTCAGCAATCAAGAAAACAGGGTTGGAGAGACAACCGAAGATACGGAAAAATGACTGAATTGACGAAAAGAGGCGGTCGTCATTTCACCAGGCGCTGCACGGTAGCGAAACCGGAAGGTACGAGTGGGCTTGAGTTGGCCGGCGTGCTCTGGATAGACTCGGCTGTCCCAGCGATATTCCTGCATCAACTCGAAGCCGCCCATCGTTCATGTTTTCGGCTCAACGCGATTACCAGATCATCGAGTGCAAACCAGACAATAGAGGTTCGGAGTCAGCTAGTCGAGTGTGGGTTTCAGATTGCCAGTGCGCATGCTTGTCAAAGCTTGGGAGGAGCGGAATGTTTCAGGATGTTCGATATGGTGTACGAATGCTCGCGCAGCGGCCCGGCTTTACGCTGTTGATCGTCGTCATGCTGGCCGTCGGGATAGGCGCCAACACAACGATATTCAGCGCGCTCGATGCGCTCACTCTCCGGCCGTTTTCGTTTCCCAAGCAGGAGCGGCTGGTCATGTTGCACGAGCGAAAGCTTGAGATCGGTGTTGGGCGTGCCGCGGTCGCCCCGGGTAACCTCGCCGATTGGCGGACGCAAGGCCGCAGCTTCGAGGACCTCGTCGCTCTCCGTACTGAGGACTTCGATCTGCGAAGCGATGGAGCACCGGGCAGTCGCGGGCCAGAACGATACGCCGGGTATCGGGTTTCAACCGGGTTCTTCTCAGCCCTTGGTGTTGAGCCGGTACTCGGCCGCACCTTCCAGGCTGAGGATGGAGAGGCGGGCGGCGAACAGGTAGTCGTCCTCAAGCATAGCCTGTGGCAGAGACGCTTTTCCTCTGATCCGGATGTTGTCGGTCGGGCGATCAATCTCAACGGGAAATCCTTTGTCGTGATCGGAGTCATGTCCGCCGACTTCAATTTTCCGTTTGACGGCGGCGAGATGTGGACGCCGCTGTTGATTGATCCGGCGATGGCGGAGGATCGAGGGAACCACTACTTGCGGGTCATGGGTCTCCTCAGACCTGATGTCAGTGTCAAGCAAGCCGACACTGAGATACACGAGCTGATGAAGCGCGCAGAGGATCGTCATCCCGCCACCAACAGCGGGATAGATGCCTATGTCGTTGGGCTCAACGAAAACTACACCCGCGGGTCCCGCACGTATCTCCCGATCCTGCTGGGCGCAGTTGCCTTCGTTTTGCTGATTGCCTGTGCGAATGCGGCCAACTTGTTGCTTGTGCGCGGTTCAGCCAGGCAGAAGGAAATGGCCATTCGCATGGCAGTCGGTGCATCACGCGCCCGTTTGATCCGTCAATTGCTCACTGAGAGCATTCTGCTTGCTCTCCTCGGGGCTGTGTTCGGACTGGGACTGGCACAATGGGGTGTCATGGCGCTGGCCCGTGCGGTTCCCGTGGGGTTCTCGCAGTTCATCCCCGGCTGGAATCACCTAGGGCTGAATCGTACTGTACTGCTCTTCACGTGTGGTGTCGCGATTGCGACTGGGGCACTCTTCGGGCTGGTCCCAGCGTGGCAGGCGACAAAGACCGAGTTCAATGAGGCATTGAAGGAGGGGGGCAAGGGAGGCGGATCGGGACGGAGTCGATGGCGCAATGGGCTTGTCGTCGCAGAGATCACTCTGTCGGTTGTTCTGCTGATCGGAGCGGGACTGCTCATCCGCAGTTTCATGACTGTGCTGCAGACCGATTTCGGTTTCGATGCCAACAACACAATATCGCTCCGTGTCGTGCTGCCGAAGGACCGCTACGCGAAGCCCGACCAGCGGATCAATCTCATTCAGCAACTACTGACTAGAGTCAGAGCGCTCCCTGGTGTTCGTGGTGTTGGAGCGGTGGACACGCTGCCGCTCAGCGGCAGGCGCAATGAGAGCTCCTTTCAGATCGTGGGGCAGCCACCTTTTCCACCGGCGACCCAACCGCACTCTCAGGTCAGTGTCGCAACGCCGGGCTACTTTTCTGCCGTCGGAACACCGTTGCGGAGTGGCCGACTCTTCACGGATCGAGACACTGCGCAAGCTCCGCCGGTTGCACTCGTCAATGAGGCCTTCGCAGCGAAGTACCTCGCCGGCCGTACGGCGATCGGAGAGCGATTATTGTTCGGAGGTGGCTCACCGGTCGAGATCGTCGGAGTCGTGGCGAATGTCATGAACGAGGACTTGGACGATCCAGCCGAACCGGGCATCTATCAACCGTATGATCAGCGCGATCCAGCAGCCGTCTCACTGGTCATTCGCACGCAGGCTGATCCGACGGCGATCGTTGGTGCGATGACGAGGGAACTCGCTGCCCTCGACCCAACGGTGCCCATCTCCGGGGTCAAGACGCTCAACGAAATGGTTCGGGAGCGCAGTTCACCAAAGCGCATTGTGACGGTCATGCTGACGGTGTTCGCCCTGGTCGCACTGACACTGGCAACCGTCGGTCTGTACGCAGTCACGTCCTATGCAGTCGCGCAGCGAACTCGCGAGCTGGGCATCCGGCTGGCATTGGGTGCGCAGGCGCGAGACATCTTCACCATGGTGATCCGTCAGGCGATGACGCTGACGGTACTCGGCCTCGTGCTCGGTCTCGCGGTGACGCTGGCGATAAGTCGGGTTCTTGCACAGATGCTCTATGGCGTGTCAGCGACCGATCCGTTGACCTTCGCTGTGGTTCTCGCATTGTTCGCGCTGGTCTCGGGGCTCGCGTGTTACGTGCCGGCAAGACGTGCGATGAAGGTTGATCCGCTGGTCGCCTTGCGGCACGAGTAAGACTATGTCGTGGGTTTGGCGGGGAAGGATCTGGCGATGAGGGTGCGCAGGGCCTGGCTCGTCTGGATTTTGCTGCTGTTTGGTGCGACGACCGGCTCGGGAGTGGCGGCAGGCGAGTTGCGTGTCCTTTTCATTGGTAACAGTCTGACCTACTGCAATGATCTTCCAGCGATCGTCGCGGCGCTTGCCGAAGCTTCAAAGCAACGCCGTTTCGTTTACAAGTCCCTTGAAAGAATCGATTTGCCGAAGCGAGAGGCAGGCTTGCTTCAAGTTGCGGCGGACGTGACAGGAAGGAAACGTTAATGGGATTGCGGCGTTGTTCTTGCTGTCCGATGGCTATTTAACGAGCCACTTCGTCAGAAGGTGTCGACCATGGTCAGCAAAACCGTGTTTCCTGTATAGTGCCTGACCTGCGAAGTTGGTTCGCTCGACCTCGAGGTGCAGTGCATGTACTCCAAGCAGGCGGCACTGTTCGCTAACGAACTGCACAGCCTGGTTGCCAAAGCCCTGGCCGCGATATGCAGACTCGATGTAGAGCTCATCGAGAAACGCGTTGCGGCCATGATATTCAAAGCTATAGCTGAAAGTCAGCGCGATGTAGCCGATCGCGATCCCCGCACTCTCAATCAACCAGAGTGAGCCGAGCGCGCTGTTCTCGAGGAACTGCTCGAGAGCACGACGCGCGATGGCCTCGTCAAAGGCGTAGCCATCGATCGCGTAGAATGACCGCATAAAGTCGAGGACAATCTTGATATCGGGGGGACCAGCAATTCGAAAGCCTGTACTCATGATCGTCGTTTCACCAGAACCAGCGGCTTCGACAGAATCCGCTCATCAAAGAGACCAGTGGCTTCAGCGAGTCCACGGCGATCCAATTGTCAAACGAGCCTACGAGAATCCAGCGACTGGATGCGCAACGTAGGGCTCCTCGAGGGAGGCTACCTCCTCGCAAGTGAGGTCGAGTGACAGGGAGGCGACTGCATCCTCGAGATGATGAAGTCTGGTGACGCCGACAATCGGTGCGGTGATGAAGGGCTTCTGCGTCATCCAGGCCAACGCAACCTGTGCGCGGGGTAAACCGCGCTTGGCGGCGATCCTCGCTACGCGCTCGACAATCTGACGATCTGTTTCCACCGCTGTGTTGTAGAGCGTCTTCCCGAAGGCATCCTTCTCGCTGCGCTCGCTGGTTTCATCCCAATCGCGCGTCAGACGTCCCCGCGCGAGTGGACTCCACGGCAACACTCCGACACCTTCGGCTGCACAGAGTGGCATCATCTCTCGTTCTTCCTCGCGGTTGATGAGGTTGTAGTGGTTCTGCATCGAGGCGAATCGAGTCCATCCGTTGAGGTCTGCGGTGTAGAGCGATTTGGCGAACTGCCAGGCGTACATCGACGATGCGCCGATGTAGCGCGCCTTGCCGGCCTTGACCACATCGTGCAATGCCTCGAGTGTCTCCTCGATCGGCGTTTTGTGGTCCCAGCGATGAATCTGGTAAAGATCGATGTAATCGGTCCCGAGTCGCCGTAAGCTCGCATCGACCTCAGTCAAGATTGATTTGCGGGAGAGGCCTCCTGCGTTGGCGCCCTTTCGCATCGGAAAGAATACCTTGGTGGCAATGACGACTTCCTCCCTCCGCGCAAAATCGCTCAGCGCGCGCCCAGTGATCTCCTCACTCGTACCATCCGAGTAGGCATTGGCGGTGTCGAAGAAGTTGATCCCGAGCTCAAGGGCTCGCTGGATAAAGGGGCGCGCCGTCTCTTCATCGAGTGACCACGGGTGCGCGCCGCGTGCCGGAACCCCAAAGCTCATACAGCCGAGGCAAAGGCGCGAAACATCGAGGCCGGTGCGTCCAAGCTTGATGTAATCCATATTCTAATCGGCAATCTGCCTCTCTTGGCGGTATCAGTGAGTGCGTCTCCGGTTACGTGACGTCGCGTTTCGGAAGTTTCCGTGTCGCCCCGGGTTTGTAGCGCGCTATTTCAGCCAGTCTGGCGAGACCCGCCTGAGTCCCGATTGCGATCAGCAGGTCTCCCGACCTGAGCACCTGCCCCCCGTCAGGATTGAAGACCATCTTCCCCTCGTGGCCAGTAATCGCGACGATCATGGCTTCGTGTTGGGCGAGGATGCCGGAATCTGCGAGCCGTCGGCCGTCAAGTGGGGAGTCAGGAGAGATGCGAACCTGTTCGAAGTTGAGATCGAGCGACTCGGTCATCGTCGTCAGTTCGAGAAAATCAGCGACCGCTGGCGAGAGCGCGGCCTGGGCCATGCGGTGGCTGCCGATAATCACCGGCGAGACGACTTTGTTGGCGCCCGCACGCATGAGCTGGCGTTCGGCGGCTTCGTCAAAGGCCCGGGCGACGATGTAGATGTTGGGGTTGATACCGCGCGCGGTGAGGACGATGTAGACGTTTTCGGCGTCAGTTGAGGCAGCGCTGATGAGCGCCCGCGCTTCGCGCAGGTGCGCACCTTCGAGCACCGTTTCATCGGTCGCGTCGCCAATCAGGACGAGGTCGCCGCGCATGAGAATCTGCTGTGCGACCTGTTGGTCTCGCTCGATGACGATGAAATCTGCCTGCTTCTTTCGCAGCTCCTCAATGACTCGACTCCCGACCCGCCCGGCGCCGCAGATGATGTAGTGATCTTTGAGCTTGCTGATATCCTTAAACAACTTCCGCCTCCCCAGAAAGAACTCGAGTTCTGTTTCGAGCAGCACCTGCGTGATACTGGAGATCAGAAAACCGAAGATGACGACGCCGATGCCGATCAACAACATCGTAAAAATACGGCCATTATGCGTCAGAGGGTGCGTTTCACCGTACCCGATGGTTGCCAAAGTGATGACGGTCATATAAAGACCGTCAAACCACTCCCAGCCCTCGATCAGGTGATACCCGACTGTTCCGGCCACGACGACCGCAACGACGATGCCAATTGAGTAGATGATTCTCTTGCGCAGTACCATAACGATGGTTGAAACCGGCGTCACGCGATCAGAGGTTCCAGGCCGCGCCAAAGTTATACAGTCGTGCGATGCCTGTCAAATGGCCAGGACCACGATCGCTGCCGCCGTCAGCTCCCCATCCGCAAAAGCCGGAATAAATGCAACTGCTCATTGCGACCAATGATTGCGACCCAGCTCTTGCCAGAACCGATGCGCGAAGATATGTTGCAGGCACTGACCGCCTATTGATTGCATCGACATCAGAACGCCTGGCGGGCACCGATCGAAGTCAGAGTCGAGCGAGGCTTGTCGAGCGCTGTGGGGGAATTCATGCTTCCGATAAGTCTCATCCTCGGTCTATTGATGACGAGCCTCTTGCCCCGCCCTTTGCCGGCTCAAGCAGCCGCGCAGGCGACCGATCTGCGCGTCATGACCTTCAACATCCGCTACGGAACCGCAAATGACGGCGAGAATCGCTGGGAGAACCGTAAGGACCTCCTCATCGAAACGATCAAGGCGTTTGACCCCGACCTACTCGGGACACAGGAGACGCTGGGCTTTCAACGAGACTACTTGACCGAGAAGCTGCAGCAATATGAGGTCCTTGGGGTCGGACGCAATGATGGGCTGGAGAGCGGAGAGATGATGGCGCTCTACTTCAAGCGAACGCGCTTCGAGAAGCTCGATGGTGGCCACTTCTGGTTGAGCGAAGCTCCTCATCAAGCCGGCAGCAAGAGTTGGGACAGCTCGCTGCCGCGAATGGTCACCTGGGTCAAACTTCGCGATCGGCTCTACCGTAACGTCAAGCCGCTGGTCTTTTTCAATACGCATTTCGATCATCAGGGCCCGCGTGCCCGACTAGAGTCTGCGAAACTGCTTCGCCAGCGTATCGCCGCGTTGGCTGAGACTGCCCGCATCATCGTCACGGGCGACTTTAATACGGGCGAGGGAAGTGAACCCTATCTCGCCCTGTTTGATGACGTCGGCCGTGACAGGTCCCCGGTCGTCGATGCATTCCGCGTCGCACACCCTCAACGGGCGGCAGACGAGGGAACTTTTTCGAACTTTGTCAAAGGACCCGGCAATGGGCCGCGGATCGACTGGATTGCCGTCTCTCGAGACTGGTCAGTGGGTAGCGCTGTCATCGACAGAACCGAGCGGGCTGGGCGGTTCCCATCCGACCACTACCCAGTCACGGCGACCTTCAGGCTCAAGGCGGTTAAATGATCGCAGCGACCTCCGCTGTTGCATTGGCACGACACGATTGACATCCGCCGGACTGGCACTTTGGAGGAGCAGGCTAAAGCCTGTACTCTGAACCGACCCACGCGAACAGGTTTAGAGCACGCTTGAGCCTGTTTCTCAATGGAAGAGAGGACAGTTCATGAAACGACGTCAGTTTGTTGGTAGCGCGCTTGCGGGCGGAGTGGTGCTATTGGCTGGAAGGCGCTCGGCGATTCCTCAGTCGCGTCTCGCTGACGCGCGGATCGAAGTCCTCGTCGATGAACCGATCGGCCGGATTGCGCCTGAAATCTATGGGCATTTCGTCGAACACCTGGGCGGCGTGGTCTACGACGGCATCTGGGTGGGAGAGAACTCGAAGATCCCAAACAGCGGTGGCATCCGGCAGGCGTTGATCGACGCCATGCAGCGCATCAAGCCAGGGGTCATTCGTTGGCCGGGGGGCTGCTTTGCCGATAGCTACAATTGGCGAGACGGGATTGACTCGAAGACAAAGAGGCCGCGCCGCCCGAATTTCTGGGTCGACGCTCGTGAGTGGCCAAAGGGTGTTCCGGACGGCCCATGGAAATACGACACAAATCAGTTTGGCACCGATGAGTTCCTGCGCTTCTGCAGTCTGGCTGGGGGACAACCATATCTGGCTGCCAACTTGCGAAGCCTGACGGCGAAGGACTTCTACGAATGGGTGGACTACTGCAACTCTCCAGCCGGCGCGACGACTCTCGCCGACATGCGTGGGGCAAGCGGCAGACGCGAGCCGTGGAATGTGCGCTTCTGGGGCGTTGGCAATGAATCGTGGGGCTGTGGAGGCAACTTCACGCCGGAGGAGTATGCGGCGGAGTACCGACGTTTCGCTGAATGGGTCCCGCGGTACGGGCTCGATCTCGCCTTTGTTGGCTCAGGTCCAAATGGTGGAGATCTTGGCTGGTCGCGGCGATTCTTTGGAAGGCTTGCTGAGAAGGGCGGTTTCGGTCGGATGTGGGGCTGGGGGCTGCACCACTATTCATGGAACGTCAGCGGAGGCCGGACAAATGACTGGTCGCAGGGAAAGGGCGACGCGGTCAACTACCCCAATGAAGAATGGTATGAGTTGCTCAGTGAAGCCAACAAGATCGAGTCTCTGATCGCGGACCACTGGGCCGTCATGGGAGAATTCGACCGCCAGCATCGCGTTAAACTCGTTGTCGATGAATGGGGCGCGTGGTACAAGCCGGGAAGTGAAGTGCACAACACGCATCTGCTTGGCCAGCAAGCGACCATGCGGGATGCGTTACTCGCGGGTCTGACGCTCGACATCTTTCACGCGCACGCGGACAAGGTTGCGATGGCCAACATTGCACAACTTATCAACTGCCTGCAGTCACTCTTCCTCGCACACGAAGACAAGTTTATGCTGACGCCGACCTATCACGTG
>JANNRD010000124.1:0-3684 GCA_031401095.1 Acidobacteriota bacterium | reverse complement strand
CCGAGGTGCCCGGCATGATGCCTTCCGGCGCACCTTTCTCCGCCATGCCGGTGCGGAATAGGCCAAGGCTTTCGTATTCCGGGGCGAGCGGATTATCCCACTCTCGCCGGCTCAATAGTGGACCCTGGGCGTAGTGGATCGCGAAGCGTTCAGCCCCGGCCCCGAAGAAATCCTTGCCGGTCGGCGAAAGCGCGCATGCCGCAGCACCCGCACGCACCGGTCGGGTCGTTCCATGCGGCGGCTTCACGCGCGAAGGTCTGTCCGTCGTCCGTCGAACGGGCAACCCAGACGCGGCGATGTTCTTCGCCTTGCTGGTCTCCCTTCCCGTGCCAGGCGACGTACACGTTGCCTGACCTGTCCGCCGCAATTGAACCGCCACCATCGAGTCCGCCGGAGAACTGCATGACGTTGCGCTGCGGCTCGAAAGCTGTGTTCGCGTCGTTCATTCGCGTGTAGAACATCGGTGCGCCGTGGCCCTCGGGCTGGTGCGGCCCGTTCCAGGCGACGTGCAGACGTCCGTTCGTTCCGATCGCGATGTGGGCGCCCCGAATCGTACCCGTCGCGACTGCGGTGTTTGTCTCGCTGTTGATCAGCACTGGTGGAGTGAATTCTGTTTTGCCAGGGTCGCGTCGGACGTAGTAGATGTCGCCACCGCCGGGCTCGCCTTTGAAGTAGATCAGATGCAACGTGCCACGCGCATCCATGACAGCCTGTGGTTGCAGTCCATTGTCTGGCACGCGCAGGAGCTTCACACCACTGCCCTGCAACGACTGCGCGGTGAGGTGCGCCGTCTGTGCGAGGAGCAAAACAGAAGAAGCAAGAAGCGACTGGTAAGCCTTGAGTTTCATCTCTCCCCCGGTCTATTTGCTATCGAGCAGCATCGTCGCAGTCATGACGCGAGCGCCAGTCCAGGCAAAGACCAGCGTCTTGCCGAGACGCGCTATTTGCGGAAAACCGTTCGAGCGTGCCGTGCCGGTAGCGGAAACGACAATCGCCGGATCGCACTTGCCATCCGGTCTGACGCGTCGTACTCGAACTTCGCCGCCTCCGGTCACTTTCTCCAACCAGCAGACAAGCGCACTACCATCCGCAAGGAGCAGGGTCTCGACGCGTCCCGCCGGGTTGCCATCATCGACCACGATCGGCGAACTGAAGCTCTGGCCCGCATCATTGGAGAAAGCCAGTTTGACGTGCGAAGCGTTGTCTGCGCCAGTGAACCAGGAGACTACCGCGCGCCGGCCCGATGCCGCGATCGACGGCCCATTGACTGGGCAACCACTGAGTTGCCAGCCGTCAGAGAAAACCGGACGCGGTGCGGTCCATTTGCCCGCCTCAAAACGAACGACAGAGATGTCGCGAATCTCCCGCTCGCTTGCAGAACGATCTCGATAGACGACGACCGGTCCGTCAGCTGTCATCGCGGCAGAAGTCTGGCAGCACTCGCAGACCCGCGAGTCAATCACGGCTTCATCGGTCAGGGTACCGTCGCGTCTGATCTTGACGTAGCGCAAGGTCATATTGCCGGCTCCGTGACCGTGAGCGTCGGTGCCCGGTTTCATTTCGCGGCCGTCGAGCCATACCGCCGCGAGGTTGCCATCCTGTGCTGCAAAGAGTGAAACGAATCCGTGTTCGGTCTCGACACCGTCGCGATGCGGAACGAATGGCTTGCTCCAGGTCTTGCCGCTATCGAACGACCGCGAGATCGTGACGTCGTAAGCGAAGGTACCCGGTCCGCTCTTGACCAGCCAGTGAGCTGCCAGCGAACCGTCCGGCATTGCAACCATCGACGGAAAATCAGCCCAGTTGACAAACCAGTTCGAGCCCTCCGCGATGGTGCGTGGAGCTGTCCAACTGTTACTTTCCAGAGTCGAAAACCGCAACGAAAAACGTCCTTCGCCAAGTCGCTCGATCCAACTCAAGTGAACGCGACCATCCGGCGACACCGCCAGATTGGGTTGGCCGCTGCCCGCTCCCGCGGGTGAAGGCAATTCGCGAACCTGCGCAAGTGCAAGACCAGGGAAAAGAAATGCTGCGAGAACGATGGTCAGTAAGAGGAGCCTGTTCATATCAAGGGTGCCTTTCGTGTCTCAGCCTCAGGGGGTTCTCTCCACCTCGGGTGAGTCCCCGGTCCGGTGATCGGAGATCTGAAATCGCAGGAACTCGTGGATGGCGGCAAGCGCTTTGGAACTCCTGGTAGCGATGCGGACACGCCCACCACGTTCGGTTCCTTCAAACTGATATTTGATCGCGGCCTTCATGCGCTTCATGACTGGCAACCCGGGTGGTGACTGCGCGTGGATCAGCATCGGCGCCGTGAAGTCTCCAACGGCGAACTTTCTGGTAATGTGCTGCAGATGGACTCTGATCTGATCGCGGCTCACCGTGTCGTTCGGATCATTGGCTTCGACTTCGATGATGCCACCATCGACCCTCAATCTGAAATGATGCGTCGTCTTTTCGTGATCGAATCCCATGACCTGATCGCCTCGGGTGTTGACGGCTGCCTCATGATCGAGATGGTCCTGGGCGGTTGCCTTGACTGTCTCTACGCCGCCGTGTCCAGCGTGCTCGCCCATCAAGTGCTTGACGTAGAGCGTTACCTGCCAGCGCTCGTTGGTGCTGGCTTTCGCTTTGAACGCGGGCATGCCGGTCTTTGTGACACCATTGGTGACGACCCAATAGATCTCACCGTCGGTGATGCCGCTCATTTCCTTCGCTGTCAGATCAGTCGGCCTCTTCTTCATCGCCGTCGCGATGTCAGTCTTCGACTTACCGTCTTCTCCATGACAAGCGGCACACTGTTTGTTGAATACCTGCTTTCCGGCAGCGATCTCGTCGTCGCCTGCCTGCAACGGGTTCTTTAGTTTCTTCGCACTTACGGGAGCGTTGCTGTGTTTGTGCCCGTCGTGCGCCTTGACTGAAGTGAGCAGCCGCAGGCAAAAGAGCAGGCTCGCAGCAAACAGTACTACGAAAATGCGGTTTCTTGTTTTCATTTCATTGACCTCTATTAGGTAAGCAACGTTTTTCCGACGAGCCGCGTGCCTTAGTCACTACCCTTGTGTTGATCGTGGGACGATTTGGACTTGTCCGCTTTACCCTCTCTGATCATCAGCATGATCTTGCTGTATTTCTCTTCGGGCAAGACGCGCACCAGATTCATCATCCCCATCATCGACGCCGTCCAACCGGGCGCAAGCCCCCAGGTTTCCGGTTTCGCCACGTCGTCGTCCATGATCATCATCATGTCCTGCGGGTAGCCCGGGACTTTCTTCTTCTCCTCTTCGGTCAAGGCGACTGCCGTCTGTTGCTTCCTGACCAATGTCATCTTGCACTTCGGGCACGATCCGGCTTTGGTCGAGACAACTTCCGGGTGCATCGGACAGGTATAGATTTCCGGGATCTGCTGCTTGACCATCTTCATGTTGCACTTCGGACATTTGCCTTCCGTGTTGGAACGCGCTTCGGGGTGCATTGGGCAGACGTAAAATCCGGTCGGCGTGGGAGTCTGTTGCCCGACCGCGTTCGACACGTTCCTTTCGGTCGTCGTCATTCCCATCCCACGTCCCATCCCTGGGCCAAAGTCTTCGCTCAGCGCATTACCCTGCCGCAGCATGCCCATACCTTCTTGCATGCCAAGTCCAGTCTGCGAGCCGCTGCCGTGCGACATCGCCATGGGTCCGACCA
>JANNRD010000123.1:0-5706 GCA_031401095.1 Acidobacteriota bacterium | reverse complement strand
GATTGATTTCGCTGCGGTTCGGCGAGGACTTTCCAGTTGATTGTTTGCTCCGCGGTCGTTGAGTCTTGAGGACGCGTTGGATGGTCGCGAGCAGCGAGTTTAGTTCAAGCGGCTTGGTCAGAAACTGCTCGGCTCCCCCCTTGATGGCGCGCACCGCGAGATCGATCGTGCCCAACCCCGTGAGAATAATGATCGGGGTTGCGGAATCAACTTCCTTCAAACGCGGCAGGTAGTCGATCGCATTGCCATCGGGCAGCATATAATCGTGCATGACGACATCAGGGCGCGCCGTCCTGAAGAGGTCGAGTCCCTCCTGGCAGCTCTCGGCAGCAAAGACTTCGTAGTCGTGAGCTTCGAGAAAACTTGTTATTCCAAAGCGTGCAGCCGCATCATCCTCAACAAGCAGAATCCTGCTTCCTAACATAAAAAAGCTCCCACGAACCAAAAATTTGGATAAGACCTGGTCACGACGGTCACCTTCGGGGGTTGGCGCCGTTTGCTTTGTTCTAGTCACTGACTGGTAATCGAACGACCATCAGCGCTCCGCCTTCCGGCGAATTCCCCGCGAGGAGCGTGCCACCGTGCTCCTCAACAATCCTCTGCACTATCGAGAGTCCGAGACCCGTGCCACCAGCGCGTCGGGTGAAGAAGGGTTCAAAGACACGCGACAGGTCAGCCGTCCTAAACCCGCTGCCGCTATCACGCACTGCGCAGACGATCCATGTCCTGTTCTGCTCGACGACCTCTTCCGCATCGACAGTGACTCTCCCGCCAGACGGCGAGTGTTGGATGGCGTTCTCGAGAAGATTGAGGAAGACCTGCGGCAGTCGGTCAGGATTCAACTGGACCGGCGATATGTTGGGACTGATCCGGCTGACGATCTCGACCTGCGTTCGGCGAGCAAGCGGTGTGCTGGCGCCGACCGCCCTGGCAATCGCTTCGCCAATCGAACCGGACTGGAGCTCACGGTTGGGCGGCTGACCAAAGTCAAGCAGGTCCTTCATGAGGTCGTTCAGCCGATTGACTTCCTTGCGCAGAACGACGAGGTAACGCTGGTCGCCCTCCCGAACTTCAGAGCAGGCTTCGTACGCATCGAGCGTCGACGAGATGCCGAAGAGCGGATTGCGCACCTCGTGGGCAACGCCTGAAACCAATGATCCGAGCATCGACATAGCTTCGTTGCGACAGAGTGAGGCCTGCAACTCGACGATGTGGGTCATCTCAGAGATAACCAGAATCATCCGTTCATCATCGGTCCCCGGGATCCTGCCAAGCGTGCCATTCAACTGCCAGGTACGTCCGGCAGCTTGATCGCGGGCTTCAACGGATTCCGCGACGCGAGTCCGGCGAATCGAGTTCATGAGCTCGGCAGCCTTGCACCAGAGTGGATTGGAGCCGAGGTTGTCGATGGTCCGTTCGCCCGGTAACGCCTCAGAATCGGTTGCGACCTCCCTTGCCGCGCGGTTCATCTTCGTCAGGCGACCGGCAAGGCAGAAGATGAGCACCGGTGACTCAATCGCATCAAAAGTCACTTGCCACTCGAGCGCGGATACCTCGAGCTGCTCCTGAAGATGCTTTTGCTGTTCCTCCGCTCGCTTTCGTTCCGTGATGTCGTGCGCGATCACGAGTCGAGCCTGCCGGTCCCCAAAGCGCATCAATTGCGAGCTGATCTCGACGTCGACCAACGTCCCATCCTTCCTCCTCAACCGCCACGCTCCCAACACATCAGAGTCTGAGGAACAGGTCGCAAGGTTCGAATGCCGTGCATCGGGCCCATCCGGCGGCCGGATATCATTGAGCGTCATCCCGAGGAATTCTGGATGTGAATAACCATAGCGCTTGGTCGCGACATGATTGACGGCCAGCAGCGCAAAGGTCCGTGGATCATAGACCCACATTGACTGCGGATTGTTGTCAAAGAGGAACCGGTATCTCTCTTCTGATTCGCGCAGCGCTTCCTCGGTACGCCTCCGCTCGCCAATGTCTTCGACGACCGTGATGAAGCACTCAGGGTTTCCGGAGGAACTGCGAGCCAGCGACCGGGTCACACGGTACCAACGATAAGTGCCATCACGTCGGACAAAACGCTTCTCCCGAGCATCACTCTGCATTTCCCCTGAGAGCAGCCGGGTGGTTGATTTGCGATCTGTAGCACGATCGTCCAAGTGGGTCATCTCCTGGGACGTGCGCATGGACAATTCGCTGCGAGTGAAGCCAAGGAGCTCCGAGAGCTTCTCGTTGACCAGAAGCCACCGTCCATCGAGCCCAAGGAGAGCCATCCCGACCGCCGCTTGCTCGAAGAGCGAGCGGAATCGCTCGTCTTCGTAGCGCGAGGCTTCTTCAAGCTGCTGTCTCTCCGGGCGCGGGCGACGATGCGTCAGTTCCCTGGCAGCCGCCAATCCACGCGACAACGTCCCCTTAAACAGATAATCATCAGTGACTTGGGAGCGAGACGCCGCTTCACCACTCCGGCCCGTCCGGATGATTGGGGTTTCCAGCGAGCGCGCCTGCCGGAGTTCGACCGGTCGGGTAGTCCCGAAGTGGGGCAAAGAGCCATCGGCCAGGGCAAGTTTCGGGCCCGGCTCCAATCGTGCGAGATAATCTGCCCTTTTCCACATTCGCATCAGGTTCATTAGGTTCACTGCGACCTCTTCTGCAGGACCTGCGGACATCCGCACGCTGGGGCCATTTCGGGGGCGAGTCATCCCGACACGCTGCCAGACCACGTCCGGCAGCTCACGGCGACCAGCAAAGGACCGGTTCATTAGTCGGCTTCGATCCCGACGTTAGGTCGGGTTGCGTAGGTTCGGGAAATGAGCGATGCGCTCACGGTGGGCTTCCGCACGTTGACCAGAGAATTTCCAACAGCACGACCAGATAAGTCCCGACATTCAACCGTCCAAGACCCGTCGTCTATTGCCTGCCGTGGCGACTCTTCCCTGGGGCATGGGAGACCCTAAACCCGGCGAACCAGCCAACTCCTGCTCTCTAGACAGAAAAATACGCATCAACTTGCGTATTTCCGCAGCTTCTCTACGGGAAATCACTTAGAAAAGCTGCCTTGCCAGTAAGTGATACTACTGAAATCGCGGAATGTCAAGAAAAGAATTTGTGGATGGGGGAAGAAAGTTTGAGGGTTAGTCGGAGCGGTGGTGACGTGCCCGCCGAAACAGCGGGCCCGTCCTGCGTGACAGGGGGGCAAAAATGTCGAAACTTGCGGCCTTACCCTCGACGGGGCCGTGGCCGCGACGGCCATTCGCGGAACGTACTCAGATGTCTCGCTCTCCCCTGGAGGAGCAATTCGAGATAGGCCAGCTTGCGCGTCATATAGCTGTGCGTCTCCTTCGGATCCAGCCACAGATTGTAGAGTCGCCCGTAGGGATACTGTTGAAGTACGCCGGTAAAGCCCCCCGCGCCGGCGACGTCGCCATCATCGTCAGAGATCGAGGCGCGCATCCACTTGTACTCACCGACGCGTAATCCGCTGAAGTTCGTCGTCAGCCAATAGTAGTGAAACTTCCGGCTCGACAGTCCATCCGGTGCGAGCAGAAACGAAGTCTGATCGACCGAATCGATGAAGCGGTCGCTGGGAACGCTCTCGCTCGCGCCAGCCAGTGAGAGGAATGTGGCGAAGAGATCGAGTTGGTCGAATATCCCATCGGAGGAGCGCCCGGGATCGATCATCCCCTTCCACGCGAAAATCCCCGGCACCCGGACTCCGCCTTCCCACGTCGATCCCTTCGCGCATCGAAACGGCGAGTACGCCGCGTCCGGCCAGGTCTCCATGTGCGGCCCATTGTCTGACGACAGAAAGATCAGTGTGTTCTCCAACTGGCCAGTCTCCTCAAGCGTCTCCACAAGGCGGCGAACGACATCGTCCAGTTCGACGATGGTGTCCTTGTAGGGGTGTTTCGCTGGTGACCTCCCGAGAAAGTCGGGGTGAGGGTAGTTGTCAAAATGCGTCCCCCGCGTGCAGTGATAGAGGAACCATGGCCTATCCGAACCAGCCATGCGGCGCATGAAATCAACCGAGTAGGAGGCCCATTTGTCGTCGAGCAGGGAGAGCACGGGGATAGTCACCTCCTCCACGTTCTCGAGTGTCTCACCCCGCTTCCCGTGCACAAAGCAACGATTAAACGGTTCATTCCTGATCCAGTCCGTTCGTTCGGCGCTGTAAACGATCTCGGGGAAGTAGTGGGGGTCTCGCCACTCGCTGTACATGTCCGAAACTGAGAGGAACCCGTAGAAGTCGTCGAACCCGACATTCTGCGGTTGCGAGGCGAGATTTTCACCGATGTGCCACTTGCCGACTGCCTGGGTGACATACCCGGCTGCTGAGAGGAGATGGGCGATGGTGACCTCACCTTCGAGTCCTCCAGGCGCCCCGTACATCGGTGGCACGAGCAATCCATGCCTCATGGGTACGCGTCCGGTATTGATCGAAGCGCGCGAAGGCGTGCAGGACGGTTCCGAGTAGCAGGAAGTGAGTAGGAGACCATCGCGTGCGAGGCGGTCGATGTTCGGTGTTGGGGCGCCAACCATGACCCCGCCGCCGTAACAGCCGAAGTCGCCCCATCCCACATCGTCCATGAGAATCACCAGCAGATTCGGCTTGCGTCCTGTCCGTTTTTCAAGGTCCGCCAGCTTTCGCCGCGCGACCTCCTGTTGCTCAGGATGAACAAAAGAGGGTTCACGATTCGAGGCTGTCTGTGTCGTCTCGCTGGTTATCGGATCGTGCGCCATGAGTCTCCCCCTGGGACCGCCGAGCCCCAGAAGCGACGGCGGCTTGAGTGATTAATTCTCTTGTTCATAGCGAGGGCGAAAACGCCTGATTCGTCCGGGCAGGGTCTCGTCACGGTCAAGATGGCTCATCCCCGCTCGTGAGGTCAAGGATCTTCCATCTCTCTTCCATCTCGCCCCAGACGCCCGGGCGTGTCAGGTTCCCGGTCGTCTGTCAAACCAGAATGGTGTATATTCTTCAGGCGAGCCCGTCTCTCGCACGTTGAAGCCCCATCAGAAGTGTAGAGAGAACCATGACAAGTGGGAGAGGTTTTTTGCGCTCTTTTCTGAGGTCGATTCTGACCTTCGTCTTGTTCCTGATAGTTGCCAACTGGTCGAGCGGTTCTGGCGAATCGCGATCGAGTGAAGCACAGCCCTCGCCGAGGCGCCAGGCCGCGCCAGGCAGCCTGAGGCGCCTCGGCCTCGACGATTCGCTTCGCGAGGCTTTGACCGTGGCACACCTAGTCGCAGGCCGCGCCTCCGAAGGCGTGCCTCTCAATCCATCGCAGGAGGCCTATCTCAAAGCCTCGAATACCGGGATGGATGATTCATTTGGCTGGTCCATCGCTATCTCCGGCGAGACAGTTGTCGTCGGCGCAGTCAACGAAGCCAGCAACGCCACCGGGGTCAATGGCGACGGAGGCAGCAACTCGGCTGCTTTCTCCGGCGCTGCTTACGTTTTTGTCAGGACGGCAGGTGTCTGGAGCCAGCAGGCTTATCTGAAAGCATCAAACACAGGTGCCGGTGACTCCTTCGGCCATTCTGTGGCGGTGTCCGGCGACACGATCGTCGTCGGGGCGCCATATGAAGATAGCTCCGCGACCGGGGTCAATGGTAACGGCGCTAACAATGCCTCTCCCGATTCGGGCGCTGCTTATGTGTTCGTCAGGACCGCCGGCGTGTGGAGCCAGCAAGCCTATCTCAAAG
>JANNRD010000122.1:0-4754 GCA_031401095.1 Acidobacteriota bacterium | reverse complement strand
CAAATGATTGCCGCCTTGTTCTTGCGCCACGTCTTGAGATGTCGATCTACGCAATTGTGCGAGATATTGAGCTTTCCGCCAACAAACCACTTGGCAAATGGTTCATTCCACTCGAGAACCTTCTCCCAGGGTGTAAACCATTCGAGCTCGCCCGCGATTTCGGCCCAGAAGGCATCCGGGTCTTCAACCGATTTTCGATAAATACGATCGTATTCAGCTCGGCTCCTGATCTGCGCGTGCTCGCTGAACTCAACGGGGGGATCAAAGACTCGCTCCTCCTTGAGCAGGGAATTGATGTCAGGTTGCAATGCATCCTCCAGAATGGTTCTTGGCAAAATGGTTCTTGGCAAATGGTTCTTGGCAACTGGTTCTTGGCGATTATCTTCTGGCGCGCCCTTCCGGTTCAGTGCGATGAAAAACCGAACTACAGCGCCGGAGCGGATCGTATATAATCAGACTGAGCCAATGATAGACTGCGTTTTGTTCGATACCAAGTTCCAACGAGCGAAACTGGCAACATTCAAGTATCCCTGCCGCCTTACGCGCGGCGGTTTTGAGGAGGCCGATGAAGCTACGAAATCCATTTGTTTCTGGCGCACTGATCGTGGCGGTTCTTGTTTTCGCCACAATCTCCGGCGCCATCGCGGCTGACTGGCCACAATGGCGCGGGCCGCAACGAGACGGGCTGTCGGCTGAGACGGGACTGCTCAAGACGTGGCCGCAGGCAGGGCCGAAGCAACTCTGGTCAGTCACCAATCTTGGCCAGGGCTTCGGATCCATCTCGATCAAGGGCGACCGCCTCTTTGTTCAGGGCTCGAGTTCCTCGGCAAGTGTCCTCTTCTGCCTGAACGGTTCTGATGGGAAGACTATCTGGCAGGCCGCGCTCGGTCGGAAGCTCGACGAAGGCCGAGGCAATGGACCCCGCGGCACCCCAACCGTGGACCTCGATCGCGTTTATGTCCTCACCGAAAATGGCGATCTCGTTTGCCTTCAGATACGCGATGGTGCACCAGTTTGGCGTCGGAACATCCTCAAGGAGTTTGGCGGCGAGAATCCCCATTGGCTGATCAGCGAATCACCCCTGATTGACGGCAACCGCCTGATTGTCACACCCGGCGGCTCGAATGCCGGTATCGTCGCTCTCGACAAGATGACTGGTCAGACTCTCTGGCAAAGTAAAGGAATGAGCGATCCAGCACACTATGCCTCCTGCATCGCCGCCGACGTCGGTGGCGTGCGCACGATCATGGGGTTCACCTCCCGCGCAGCGGTTGGCCTGCGCGCCTCCGATGGCAGTCTCATGTGGAGCTATAAGCCCGTCGCCAACGGAACGGCCAACATTGCTACTCCAGTTTTTGCCGACAATAAGGTCTTTTATACGTCCGGCTACGGTACCGGCGCCGCGTTGCTCGGTCTCAAGGCCGAGGGGGGAACCGTCAAGGCTCAAGAGATCTATTTTACAAAGGACCTGCAGAACCACCATGGTGGCGTCGTTCTCGTCAATGGCTACATCTATGGCTTTTCGAACAGCATTCTGACGTGTCTCGAATTTGCCACCGGAAAGAAGGCCTGGGCAGACAGGAGTGTTGGCAAGGGCGCGGTCACATTTGCCGATGGGAACCTGTACCTTCTTAGTGAGAACAACGTCGTCGGACTCGCCGAAGCGACGCCGACGGGCTACAGCGAAAAGGGACGCTTCACGATTCCCGATCAGGGTTGGCCGAGCTGGGCGCATCCAGTGGTCAGCGATGGCCGATTGTATCTTCGCAACCAGGCATGGCTCGCGTCCTACGATGTCAAAGCCAGATAGGATGTTGATCATCTTCGGTGTTCGGCTGGTCCTCGAGCGTCGATATCGGCAAGGACCACCCGGACAACAGGGACAGCCAGGACGAGGGATCGTTCTAGTGGTTCGGTCGTGCTGCTGATCCCGGTGGTCATTGGGGTCCTTGAGGGTCACTACCAAACGACACCCGCACCGGAAATCCGGCCGCCTTTCCAGCCCGAAAGGCCCTATGCTAGTATTGCTGCCGAGATCGCGAAGGCGCTGTTCGCTGACAACAGACACACTCTTTTCCCGGTCACCTGATCGCGCCCGCCATTCAAGTCATTGCCTCTGAAAGGAGCCCGGCTATATGAAGGTTTATGGGACACAGGAGATTAGAAACCTGGGCATTGTAGGCCACGGCGATGCAGGGAAGACGTCCCTCGTCGCCGCCATGATATTCGCCAGCGGCGCGGGTACTCGTCTTGGCCGCGTCGAGGATGGGACCGCTCCAACCGACTTTGACGAAGAAGAGATCGCCCGCAAGATCAGCCTCAATTCAGCTTGTGCTTCAGTCGAGTATCAAAACTCGAAGATTAATCTGATCGATACTCCAGGTTATGCTGCCTTCATTGCTAACGCGCGACCAGCGCTCCGTGTCTGCGAGACGGCACTCTTCGTCATCGACGGCGTTAATGGCATTGGCGTCCAGACGGAAAAGGCGTGGGAACTTGCGAATGAGTTCAAGCGCCCCCGGCCCCGTTTCTTCGTCATCAATAAGCTTGACAAGGAGCGTGCCGAATTCGGGACAACACTTAATGCACTGCGCGAAACCTTCGGACGCGGTTGCGTTCCCTTTACCCTGCCGATTGGATCAGAGAAGGGTTTTAAGGGAGTCGTCGACGTCATTCGCATGAAGGCCTATGAGTTCGATCCCAACGGGAGTGCGCGCGAGATTCCACTTCCTGCCGAGGGGCGGGGCTATATCGACGAGACGCACGAGCGACTGATTGAAATGGTTGCTGAAGCTGACGACACGCTCATGGAGCATTTCTTTGAGGCCGGCACTCTGGCAGACGACGAGTTTATCGGCGGCATCAAGAGGGCCATCCTCGGGGGCATCCTGCACCCCGTCTTTGCCGCGTCCGCCGCGACCATGGTCGGGATTACCTCAATTCTCGATGCGGTCGCAGCCTTCGCCGCGAACCCTTCGGACCTCGGCTCGGTCAAAGCCTTCTTCAGCCCGGAACCAGACTCGCCCGAGATTGAACGAAGCATCTCGGACGGTGAGCCACAATCAGGTTATGTCTTTCGAACGATTGTCGAGAACTTCGGCAAGATCACCATCTTCAAGATCTTCTCCGGTTCCCTCAAGTCGGATGCTTCTCTCTACAATATCAATAAGGCCTCGATGGAACGCCTTGGCCCCCTGCACGTCGTCCAGGGCAAGACCGTAGAGAAGATTGCAGAGGCGCACGCGGGGGATATCGTGGCGGTGCTCAAGCTAAAGGATACGACAACAGGTGATACGCTTTGCGACAAGAACGCGCCGATCTATTTCGCGCCGGTCATGTTTCCGGAACCAGCGATCAACTTCGCGATCGAGCCGAAGTCACGGGCCGATGAGGACAAGCTATCTGGAGCGATCCACAAGATACTTGAGGAGGACCAGCAGCTTCGATACCACAGAAACGATGAGACAAAGGAGTTTGAACTCGGTGGTTCGAGCCAGCAACACATCGAGACGGTGGTCAATCGGCTGAAGAACCGATATCACGTTGAGGTGACACTCCATCAGCCAAAGGTGCCATATCGCGAGACGATCAAGTCCCGGGTTGAAGTGCAGGGGCGGCACAAGAAGCAGACTGGCGGCCGAGGCCAGTTCGGAGACTGCAAGTGCATCTTCGAGCCGCTCCCTCGCGGCAGCGGATTCGAATTCAAAGACAAGATTTTTGGCGGCGCGATCCCCCAACAGTGGCGTCCCGCCGTCGAGAAGGGGATCAGGGATGCAGCCATCCGAGGTGCCATTGCCGGCTATCCGCTGGTCGACTTTAAGGTGGAACTGGTTGACGGCTCATTTCACAATGTCGATTCGGACGATCTCTCATTCCAGCTCGCTGGCCGCAAGGCGTTCAAGGGCATGATCGAAAAGGCCAATCCGATCCTCCTTGAACCGATCATGCACGTCGAGGTCAATGCGCCCCAGGAGTGCTCTGGCGACATCATGGGTGATTTGAACTCACGTCGTGGTCGGATACAGGGCATGGATTCCAAGGGCAGCATGCAGGTCATCAAAGCAATCGTTCCGATGTCTGAGATGCTCAACTATCCTTCGACATTGAATTCGGTCACCGCCGCGCGTGGTTCGTATCACATGGAGTTCTCCCACTACGATGAGCTCCCGACTCATTTGTCGCAGAAGATCGTCCAGCAGTCCGTGGCCGATGGTCGAGTGAGGAAGGAAGAGGAAGATTGATTCGGCTGGAGAGCGTCAGGAACTTTCAGGGGGGTGACCGATGAGCATCGCACAGGAGAGCAAAAGGTTGAACGTTCGCGAGAACGTCTCGGAGGCGGAATGGCAGACGCGGGTTGACCTGGCTGCGGCCTATCGTCTGGTCGCCCTGTTCCATTGGGACGATCTGGTCTTTACCCATCTCTCGGCGCGCGTTCCGGGGCCGAATGTGCATTTTCTGATCAATCCATACGGTCTCTTCTTCGAGGAAGTGACTGCGTCGAGCCTGGTCAAGGTGGACCTCGATGGGAAGATCGTCATGGAGAGTCCTTACCCGATCAACCCGGCAGGCTTTGTCATCCACAGTGCCGTACACGCGGCTCGTGAAGATGCGCATTGCGTCATGCATACGCACACTGAATACGGCGTTGCGCTCTCGACCCAGAAGCAGGGACTCCTGCCGATTTCTCAGCAATCACTCTTCCCACTCTCATCGATCGGCTACCACGACTATGAGGGACTGGCGCTCAATGAACA
>JANNRD010000121.1:0-3259 GCA_031401095.1 Acidobacteriota bacterium | reverse complement strand
GTGGTCGCTCTTGGTCCACGGCCGGGCAATCTCACCTATGCAGACTCTGACCTTGAGTTTGGCGCGGGTCTCGTCGCGCAAGCCGCCGTCGCGTTTGAGAACTCGTGGTATTTTCGCGACGCGATCGAGAAGCGAAAAATGGAACAGGAGCTCGAGCTTGCGGCGAGCATCCAGGAAACGCTCTTCCCTGCCACGATCACCCAGCTGACGGGTTGCGCGATCGCTGCGCGAAATCGGCCCGCGCGCGAGTGCGGAGGCGATTACTACGATGCTCTACCGGTAGCGACAGCAGGACCGAACTCGACCCATCTGTTTTGTGTCGCGGATGTCTCTGGCAAGGGTCTGCCCGCATCGCTCCTCATGAGCAACATGCAGGCGACGCTGAGAGCTCTCCTCGGACGAATGGACAGCCTGACTGAGCTTGCGGCACATACAAATGAACTGCTCTACGCGACGACGCCATCAAACAAATACGTGACGGCCATTCTTGCTGAATTTGACCCCTTGAGTGGGAGGCTGAGGTACGTCAATGCCGGGCACACGGACTGCCTCCTCCTGCGGGCATCCGGTGAAGCCATTTGGCTCAAGGCGACCGGAACGCCGCTCGGGTTGATCCCCGGCATGCCCTACGAAGAGGAGAGCCTCGAGCTTCACCCTGGTGATCTGCTGGCCCTCTATTCCGACGGTGTCACCGAGGCGCAGGACATGGAAGAGAACGAGTTCGGCGAACAAAGGCTAGCCGAGTTCCTGCGTCCCATTGCCCGCGAACCTGTGGCTGGGCTTGTCGACAGAGTCTTCACCGAGGTTGACCGGTTTGCTGGCGAGGCGCCACAGTACGACGACATCACGCTCCTGATTCTCCAGAGATTCCCAAGACTCACTGCCTGAGGCCCTTCGTGACGCAAGCGTCATGACCCCATCACAATCGACGGTGTCCGCTTTAACCCGGGCCGATGGGCATCGATGCCAAACGACGCTTCTTTTGTGCTAATCTGAGGGTCAGGTCCTACAAACAGGTATGCGAGCACATTCTCTAATTTTGGAGGTAGCTGTGAAGATCCAGTTTTCTCATTTCTCCCGCGCCATCGCGACCCTCTTCGTTCTCTTCTACCTCAGCGCTGGCGTTCTTGGCGATACGGTCAAGCTCAAGAATGGCAGCGTCATCAAGGGCAAAGTGGTCAGCTATGGACAGGGCGAGTTCACGATTATCCTCGATCTCGGGAGCTCGACGAGACGATCAACGTCCCGAATGATCATCGCCTCTGAGGATATCGAGAGCATCGAGTTCGATTCGGCTGAGCCGAGTCAGACTGCCTCTCGCACCGAGCAGCCTCGCGAGACGGTTCGAGAAGCATCAGCGCCGCCCCCACAGGTTGCCGCGCCCGTGCCGGAAACCGTCGCCCCGCCCCCGACGGCCACCGTCGCGCCTGAGGAAAGGACCGGCTCGCCCAGTTCGTCCCCCCTCCCTGTCGTGGCCGAGAAGGAGATTCGCGTTGCAGCGGCTGCCGATTGGACCAGCACCGAGATTCGAATCGTGAAGGGGCAACGAATCGTCATCGAGGCATCAGGAGATGTCGATCTGGGCGGCGCCCAACGGTCCGGCCCGAATGGAATCCCTCGAACCGACTCGAGGAAGCTCATGGCGAATCGTCCAACGGGAGCTCTGATTGCCGTCATCGGAGACGACAACGACAATTTTGTCTTTGTGGGGAAGGAGACCGACTTCACGGCGACAAACAGCGGCATCCTCTTCCTCAGCATTAACGAAGGCGATCTGAGGGACAATAGTGGCTCGTTCATCGCCCGCGTCAAGGTGCTGGGTATGAAGTAGGACACCTGATTTTAGGTTTTGGATTTTAGATTAGGGGACCTCCCCTAATCCACAATCTAGAATCCAAAATCGAACTGGCTAGTGTGCCGGCCAGCCGCTTCGCGTCAGGTAATCCGCCATCATGAAGACAACCATGATGACGAACCAGAATATCCCCGCGACAACAATGATCTGTGTCAGTCTCGAACTATAACGGACGTGCATGAAGTAGAGGACGACGAGCGTCGCCTTCACCAGCGCGATCGTCAGTGCGATCATTGCGTTGAGCGGCCCCCAGATATGCGCCATGTCGAAATAGGCGGCAAACACCGTGAGCGCGGTCAGAACCATGAGGGCGCCGAAGATAAGAAAATAGACTCTGATCGATACTATGTGTTCTGACATAAATCCTCAATCAGTGTTGTGGCAGATGGAATCCCAGCAAATATAGCAGCGGGAAAAGGAATATCCAGACGATGTCGACAAAGTGCCAGTACAGGCCCCCAAGCTCAACCGGCGCGTGATATTCCGGTGAATACTTGTTCCGCCAGGCAAAGTAGATGAGGAACATGAGCATCCCCGCACCGATGATCATATGCAGCGCGTGCAGCCCGGTCATCGCAAAATACAGCCACAGAAAGATCTGTGCCTGCGAGGCCAGCGCAGGATCGTGGCCAGCGGTGTGCGTCCAATCGTACAACCCGACAGCAGGAAACAGGTGATGCTCAAACTTCGCACTGTATTCGACGGCCTTTATCCCAAGAAAGACACAGCCCAGAATCAGTGTCAGGGTCAGAAAGAGAATCAACATCCTCCTGTTCCCGCGCTGGGCAGAATAGACCGAGAGAGCCATCGTCAAGCTGCTGAGAATGAGGACGACGGTGTTGATGCCGCCCATCCTGACATCGAGCGTATTGCTCGCCGCGGCAAAGCCGTCCGGATAGTTGGTGCGAAAGATGATGTACGCCAGGAAGAGACCACCAAAGAACATGATTTCTGTGAGCAGGAACACCCACATTCCAATCGTTCCAGCTTCACGCTGCTGCTCCATATTCTCGAAATGGTGCTTCAGCGCTGGATGGTGATGGATCGCGTGACTTTCAGCCAAGGCTAATCTCCTCTTCTTCCCGGTCCTTTGTTCCCCTGATCGACGTTCCCATGAGCGCTCGTCAACTAAGTGACCAACTCCTTCTCATCCTGGTGTGTGGGCACCTGTAACTCCTTAACCGCCGAAAAATCGTACGCCTCCGTGGTCACCACTGGAGTGTGGTCAAAGTTAAACGGAGGCGGCGGCGAGACTGTCTGCCACTCAAGGCCACTCGCCGGCCAGGGATTGGATACCGCCTTCTTGCCGTACATCATCGACCAGGTGAAGTAGATCACCGGGAGGATGTAGCCCAGTCCAAGCACGGTCGCCCCTGCCGTCGACATGACGTTGAGCACCTGCCA
>JANNRD010000120.1:0-3215 GCA_031401095.1 Acidobacteriota bacterium | reverse complement strand
CCGCCTGAAGGCGGGACTACGAACCAAGCGTCTTGAATTAAAGTCTACTGCCATTCAAACTCGTCGATCTGAGGACAAGCCTCGCTAGCTGATCCGAGTGCGATGGAATCGCGCTCTTTATGGACCGCAATGCGGTCATGTGGTCTCGTTCAGACTTGGAACATCGCGATGCACCATCAACTGCCTCCGGAGATAGAGGATTTCCGAGACATCACCTGGCAGCGTGAACTCGCTCAACGCGTCGAGACGGTATCGGAGGCGGAACAGTTCATCCGTCGCGTCGGATTCTCGTTCCTGCTTGCCGATCGACGCCACACGGGACCCTCACTCTACATCGCAGTCTGCGGGCGACGCGATGCTCAAATGCCGCGAAATGTGCAGAAGGATCCTGAGGCATCGCTGACATGGATGCTCAAGGATGAGCTAGTCCACCGCGGCCGCGTCTATTATGGCAAACTCGCTCGCGGCAAAGCGATGTGCCTTGCCCCGAGGATGATCCCTCACTTCTTCGCTCTCTGGGGAATCAGGAGACCGGCTGAGAGACGACGTCTGAGCGAATCTGCTCGATCGATACTCAAGGTTCTGCGCAAAGAGTGGGAGATGGCGACGGCAGATCTGCGGCAGGCATCGGGAGTGCTCGACCGAAAGGCATTTGCTCGCGCCATCGACGAATTGCAGGCTGCGATGATCGTCGCACCAAGTGAGGTCGTCTACGCGCCCAAGTTCACTTATATCTGGACTCTCTCAGAGAGTCGCTTTCCAGAGCCTCTGGCGGAACGAGTTGAACCCGAGACGGCGGTGCGAGAGATCGCGCGTTGCTTCCTGAGCGTCGCGGGAATGACTGTTCCGGGCGAGTTGGCTCGCGTTGTCGGCATTTCCCGGCCCTTGGCAGGTCTGGGCAATCGCGCGTTGGTGGCTGAGGGTTTTGCAGTGTCTCCAACGACGGGAACGTATCTCCTCGCGGATCTGCCGGCACGCCTGCACGCAGCAGTCGACGCCTAGAAATCACCGGGCCTACGACCGCTAAGTTCGATGCCGTCCGTAGTCGTCCTGCAGCCGGACGATATCGTCTTCACCCAGATACTCACCGCGCTGGATCTCGATGAAGACCAGCAAATCGTTTCCGTAATTCATGATTCGATGAGCCCCGCCGATGGGAATATCGACTGCCTCTCCGGCGTTGAGTGCGATTTCGAGACCATCGAGTGTGACCAGCGCCCTGCCACTGATGACGAACCAATGCTCAGCCCGAAAAGCGTGGCGCTGGTAGCTCAGGCGGCTCTCCTGCTTTACCTCGATGCGTTTCACCTTGTAACCGGGACCCTCATCGAGAACGGTAAAGCGGCCCCACGGTCGTTCGTCGTAGGAGGAAAAGACTGGCTTCTGTTTGTAGTCTTCCAATCGCCAACTCCTTAGGTCAGGTCTTTGCCCTTGTCTGTTTCACGGAGCTCGCGACGTAGAACTTTGCCGACCGCACTCTTGGGCAGCGCGGGGACAAACACGACGTCGGCCGGGATCTTATACTTCGCCAAGCGCTCGCGGCAGAAAGCGATGATCTCATCTGCTGTCACGCTCGCCTCAGCCTTGAGCACAATAAAAGCCTTGACGGCCTCCCCACGGTAGGCATCCGGGACGCCGATGACAACCGTTTCGACAACTGCAGGATGGGTAAAGATGACATCCTCGACTTCGTTTGGATAGACGTTGAAGCCACCGACAATGATCATGTCCTTCTTGCGTTGGACGATGTAAAAGTAGCCATCCTCATCCATGCGCGCGACGTCGCCGGTATAAAGCCATCCATCGCGTAATGCATTGGCCGTTTCCTCGGGTTTGTTCCAGTAGCCTTTCATTACCTGTGCGCCGCGAATGCAGAGCTCACCGTCCAGGCCGACAGCAACCTCAGTGGTCCCGGTCTCCAAATCAACTATCTTGCATTCAGTCCCAATGATCGGGAGGCCGATGCTCCCCGGCTTGCGTTTTGCGAGCGTCGGCGTTGAATGGGTCACCGGAGAGGCTTCGGTCAAACCGTAACCTTCGTAGAGCATGCCACCAGTCAGCGCCTCAAACTGTTCGAGCACCTCGACCGGAAGCGGCGCCGAGCCACTATTGAAGCGACGTACTCGATCAAGGCCGCTGCTCCGCGCATCAGGATGATTGAGAAGCGAGATGTAAAGCGTTGGAACTCCCGGGAAAAAAGTCGGCTCGTAACGCTTGATCGCCTCGAGTAGGAGGTTGACATCGAACTTCGGGATCATGATCTGCATCGCTCCGTTCCAGGCGCCGATCAACATCCCAACCGTCTGGCCATAGATATGAAAATAGGGGATGACCATAAGGTAGCGCTCATGGCCCTTTTCCGTTAGCCCCTCTCCCCAGATGCCGGACTGCAGCGAGTTGGCGTAGAGATTGTAGTGAGTCAGCATGGCGCCCTTTGGGACGCCTGTCGTACCACCGGTGTACTGCAAGACGGCGATGTCGTCTTCCGGATTGATCTCGACACGGGGTATCTCGGGAAGATCGACGGAGGCAATCAGCCCAGTGAATGAGAGCGTGCCTTGAGGTGCAGGTGGGGAGCCGTCGGGTTGGGCTGTGTACTCTTGAACGCTGGTCGCGATGACGTGTTCTATCGCAGAGTTCGGTTTCACAGCCAGCACCAGCGGCGCCAGTTGATCCAGCGTGATTACCGCTCGAAGGCCCGCATCCTGCGCCACCAGGTTGACCTCACGCAGTGTGTAGATCGGGTTGATATTGGTGACGATCGCGCCAAGGCGGACGATGGCAAAGAAACTGATGAGATACTGCGGAGAATTCGGCAGCATGATGCCGACGCGATCACCCTTTGCGATACCAAGCCGCGAGAGCGCCGTCGCAAGGCGGTCGACTTGAGACTTGAGTTCCCGGAATGTCAGATGCGCCCCGAAGAACGCCGTCGCGTGGCGCTCACCGAATCGGCCCGTCGCAATCTGTAACACCTGGTAAATTGACTGCTGCGGATAGTTAATCTCGGCCGGCACCCAATGGTCGTAATGCTTCAACCAGGGTCTTGCAGCATACGGCGAACTGGTCTCCTCTAACGGTTTGCGCGCGCTCATCATCCTCCTTTAGAAACACCAACCCGAACGTCTGTTCGTAGTCCCGCCTTCAGGCGGAAGCGTACGTGGAGACGGAATGGGTTACTTGCCGAGCTTCCGCCTGAAGGCGGGACTACAAAA
>JANNRD010000119.1:0-4603 GCA_031401095.1 Acidobacteriota bacterium | reverse complement strand
CAGGCTTCAGCCTGCAAACTCCACGCCTAGCGTAGTGCAAGGCAGGCTGAAGCCTGTACTCTAAACCTCCTTTTCAAAAAGAGGCCCTTCTTAGCAGACTGCGCCACTATGCTCGTGCTGGTTCAGCTTCCACTTGTCGTCGCGATCAATGCCTTTGCGCGTTGCATCTCCGGCAGATCCGCGTCCGCTTGCGCCCAGGATCGCGAAAACCGTCCCAGCGTCTCGCGCGCTTCAGCAGCCTTCCCCGCCCCTTGCAACGCTTCGGCGAGACCAAAGAGTGCACGCCCGCTGCCCGCATCCCTTTCGAGAGCGGCGCGGAAGAACTCTTCCGCTTCCTTCCACCTCTTGAGCTCGAGTGCCACCTTTCCAGCAACCTCCTCCATTGGCTGCGGATAGAGTGGAGGCTCTGAATACCCCAGCTTCGCCTCCTCCTCGATCCCCTCCCGAAGTTTCGCGAGGGCTTCATCGGCCTTTCCTTCACGTGCGAGGAGGCGAGCGATAATCTCGATCGGCGCAACTGCAAGGGCTCGCAGCTGCTGCCGCTGTCTGCCGATCTGCGGCCCGTCCTTGAGTTTCGGCAAGCGGTCCTTCATCCAGGCGATCTCGCGCTCAAGACCACCTAGCTCTGCACGCGCCGCGGTGATCTCGTTCCGGCCAAGATGAGCGAGCGTCCGCGCGTAGTATCGCCATGCGCCGAAGACCTCAAATGCACCGTCATCCGAGAGGCTCGCGCCGTCAAGGATTTGATCCCACTTTGCAAAGCGCACCAGTGTCCTCAACTTGGCCAGCCGCCCTTCAAGCGCCGCCCGCGAGGTCGTCTCCTTTACGTTGCGCCCTAGACTAATCAGATCGTCACTAACCCTGACTGCGTCACGATAACGGCCCTGATATCCATAAACCATGGCCAGAAAATGTACGTTGTGACCATACGGTCCTGCCGCGTGATCCGAAGTCTCCTGTTGTTCAAGCAAATAGGCCCGGTCAACCTCAGCTGACCGTTCGAATGCCTTCGCCGCATCCTCCCAGCGGTCGACGTGAACATAGATGTGTCCGGGCATATGGACGGCGTGTCCAACGCGCGGTGCCAGGCCCGGATAAGCATCTGCATGACGTACTCCGTCCTGCGGGCGTCTGCCGGATTCAAAGGCGTGAATCAGGTAGTGATGTGCGGCGAGATGATTCGGTTCCAAGTGGAGGACGAGTTGGCACAGTGCAATCGCCTCAATCGTCCCTGCGCGCGGCGTCCCATCGCGCTCGTAACCCGACATCTCGGCAAGAGCAAGAAAGAGCTTCGCCTCGAGATCCACAGGATAACCGGCAACGATCTTCCTCAAAGCGCCGCGGAACGGCTCACTCGCCCCAAGAAATCCATTGTTCTGAACGGTTGTTCGTTCGCCCTGGTAGCGAGCCTCGACCGCTGCGATGTAGAGTCGTTCGTGCTCGCTTACCAGGGGGGCGAGCTCCTTCGCGCGCTTGACCGCGGCCGTTCGCCTTGCTTCGTTGACATCAGCCATGGCAATCCCCCACTGAGCCATAGCGCATTCAGGATCCAACTCTGCTGCACGCGCAAACGACCGATCAGCCTCGTATCCCCAGAAGGAGTGCAGGAGAGCTAAACCCTGGTCAAAGAATGCCTGCGCTTGCGGTGAGCGGGTTGTGATCGTCAAATGCGCCTTGCCGGCTCCATCAAACAGAACGGCTGGTCGCGTCGCTGCTTGCGTCACGCTCGGCGTGTGACAGACAACCGTCTGATCCTGGGCCAACGCGGTTGACGACAATAGCAGGCAGCACACTGTTAGACGCTTTGATAATCTCTGAGTCATGTCTCCTCCGGTTACACGCAGATTACACCCGGCATCTGCCAACCGCAAAACCCGACGAAGAACACCTCTCTCAGCCAACCGCACGCCACCGCGTCGCCTGGTACCCGATCGATCGCGAGCATAGCGCGGTGGCTATGAGTATCGACAGAAAAGGTGCGCGCCAACCCGCTCGGCGCTCGAATGGATAGTGCATCAGCTCACTGAGCGTAGGCTGTCCCGTGGCGAGTTGCGTCTCATCCTCACGAACTCGCTTTCGGTTCAACTGGCACGCTCCAGAACCTTGATTAAAATGCTCCCTCAGAAAGCTGCCGATCGAGGGCGTATGAGCGTCAAGAACGACCGCCTCTGGAAGGTAGATGATCTGCCGTCCGCTCCTTATCCAGCGATCAGAGAACTCCTGTTCGTTACCATTCGAGAGCCGGTCTGATTCGTCAAAACCGCCGAGTTCACGATATGCGATCACTGGAATGAAGAGGTTGCTTCCTGAGGCGATCTCCGCTCTCCCCACTTCTTGCCGAGAGTGCAACGAGCGGAAATCGAGGATCGACTGCGTGGCCTCGGAGGTCAACTTGTTCGGTAGCGCATTAACGGTCCGTCCAACGACGGCGACGGTCGGGTTCATGGCAAATTGCGCCGCGACCTCTCTCAACCAATCCGATGTCGGCGCGCAATCTTCATCGATGAACGCGAGATAGTCCCCACGCGCGTGTCTCGCACCCGCGTTCCGGGCCCGAGCGAGACCACCAGTGCCCAGTTCAATCATCGCCAGATCCAGCTGACTGCTCAACCCAGCGAGCACTACTCGGGGTGGCGCACCGCTGGCCTGGTCGACAACAATGACCTCGACACGCTCGCGCGGGTAGTCACACCTCGCGAGCGCGCGTAGGCCTGCTGCCAGGCGGTCGTGTTGCCCGTGGCTGGGAATGATGACCGAAAAGAAAGGAAAGGAACCGCCTGGCATTTGAGAACAGAGTCCGCTGTCGGTGTGCCGCCCCAAAAAGAAATTGCGGACAGGGAGAGTCCCATCCGCAATCACTCTATCACCATGGCCAACTCTTGGTGGCTAGTTTGCCTTCTTCTTGGCCGACCAGCTTCCGGTGAATCCGCCAGCCTCCCATTTGCCAGCCATCGTGGTGCCGGTCAACTTGCCCGGAAGGGCAAATGGATTTCCCTGAAACGTCGCACCGAGGGTTACTTTCTCACCATTGACCTCGAAGGCAGTCGCGCCGAGATCGCCAGCATTCTGCAGCTCGGGAACGAGCTTATCGCCACTCCGCTTGAGTATCAGAGTGAATGGCATCGAACCCTGCCCATCAGCGGTTACTTCCCCATCGTATGTACCCTCGAGAAGGGCAAGGGTTGCGGCCGCAACGGGTGCCGCCGCGACGGGAGTAGCCGTTCCGACCGCGGCGGTCCTGGCCATTGCCTCCTTGCGAGTCGCCGACCAGGTGCCCTTCGTCTCTCCCGCGGTCCAATCACCAGCGATCTTCGCACCATCAAACTTCCCGACGATGGTCACTTCAGCGTCACCGGTTCCGGCGACGATGCTGACCTTGTTGTCGACATCCACGGCAACGGTCTTGACGGTCATCGGCAGCGGTGATTCGGTGATCTCGCCCGCCCATTTGTCCGCACCGCGTTTGAGGACCAACGTAAATGCGATCGTTCCGATCTCACTGCCGGTCGCACTCACCGCGTAGGTGCCTTCGACCGGATGGCTTCCAGCGTTTTGGGCGGTAGCAATCCCAGCCAGCGAAAGCACTAGGACGAGGGTCATCAACACCGCACTTCGATTAAGTCTCATCATGGTCATACTCCTTCAATTTCTGTGGGAATCGCGCCTGGATTATTGAGTCTACTTCCGCACGACGCGGAAAACAAGTACGCCGCGAGCCATCGGTTTGTTCAATTCATTAGTGTCTGGTAGAGTCGGCGGACTCAGCTATCAGGCCACCGCAGCCATTTCATCGGCGGGCCTTTGTACGATTACCGGAACCTGACTGACGAAGAGAAGCGCATGCTGGTTGCGGTGCGGCGGCTGACGCGTCAACCCTGGCACTCTCCACCACATCGTGATGCCCGGCACAGGCTGACATATATCTTCACCGCGGCGTGCTACGAGCACAAACCCATAATCGGGGTTTCAGCGAAGAGGCTTTCGGAGTGCGAGGAACAACTCTTGAACATCTGTGAAATGACCGGAGGAACTCTCTATGCCTGGACGATTCTTCCTAATCACTACCATTTGCTTTTGCAAACGGATCGAATCAGGGAGTTTCGAAGCGAGATCGGTCGGTTCCACGGTCGAAGTTCATTTGTCTGGAACGGTCAGGACAAGACGCGTGGTCGCCAGGTTTGGTTCAACTGCTTTGAGAGGCCGATGAAGTCTGAGAGGCATTTCCAAGTCAGCCGGAACTACATTCATCACAACGCGGTCAGGCACGGCTATGTGGAACAATGGCAGGATTGGCCATGGTCGAGCGCGGCCGAGTTCATTGCTGAGTACGGCCGCCAGCATGTGATGGAACTCTGGCGGGAGTACCCGATTCTCGAGTACGGCAAGAAATGGGACACTCGGTAGAGAAGGTTCAGAGTACAGGCTTCAGCCTGCGTTTCATTGCGCCGTGGCAGAGTTGGCAGGCTGAAGCCTGTACTCTGAACCTTCTTTTCAAGCCCGGTTTCCTAGCCTTGGACTGAAACCGCACTTGAGCGGCAGGTTGAGCGTCTTGCGATCAGCATTCGGAGCAAAGAAAGGTTCAGAGTACAGGCTTCAGCCTGCG
>JANNRD010000118.1:0-11235 GCA_031401095.1 Acidobacteriota bacterium | reverse complement strand
GTCCGACTCAGTTGCTTGAGGTCGAACCGATGCTCAATGAAATCCCGTGCGAGCGCATCCATCAGCTCCGAATTCGACGGAGGATTGGTTGCTCTCATGTCGTCTACCGCTTCGACCAGACCGCGCCCCATGAAGTTCTTCCAGACACGGTTGACCATGGCCCGGGCAAAGTAGGGATTGTCGGGTGAAGTCAGCCAGTCAGCGAGGTACTCGCGACGATCTCCCGCTTGATCGAGCGGGATGGGTCTCCCGTCAAGTGGACGCGGCGGGAGGGGCTTACCCAGCCTCGGGTGGTTGACGTCCCCGGTCGACTTTGAGAAAACCTCAACATCCCCGCTTCGGACACCATTCTTGAGGCCGACGCGGCCAAAGAGATTGGCCATTTCGTAATACTGCCGCTGCGTCCACTTTTCCATTGGATGGTTGTGGCAGCGAGCGCATGTGATCGACATTCCAAGGAATGCAAGCGAAACATTCTCGGTTAGTTCGGATGGTTCCTTGTGCAGTACAAAGAAGTTGGTCGCCCCATTTTCAAGAGTGTTGCCTGACGCGGTAACGATCTCCCGGGCGAAGCGGTCCCAGGGCTTGTTCGCCGCGACGCTATCATGGATAAAGTTGTAAAAGCTCCAGCGGCCACTTGACCCAAGGTTGCGCTGTGAGACCAAGAGCAGATCCGCAAGACGCATCGCCCAATAATCGACGTACTCGGTTCTCTCAAGCACGGCGTCCACGAGGCGCGGTCTCTTCTCGCTGGATTGGTCTCCAAGAAACTGCTCGACCTCCTCGGGTGTCGGCAGGGTCCCCGTTGCGTCGAGGAAGGCGCGCCGAATGAACTCGCTATCCGTGGCCGCCTCTGATGGTGCGATTCTCAGCTTCTCGAGTTTTCCGAGGATCAGCTCATCAATGAAGTTATTGCGGGACGAGCGATTGAAGGCGTCAGATTCGATCGGACCATCGTGCGGGCTAAAGACGCGTGCGACAGCAACCCGACTCTGGAACCAGATGCTGACGGCCGACTCCCCCTGGCCGAGCATGGTCACGAGCCCCCGCTCATCGACCGAAGCGAGTGAGGAATCTGTGGCTTCGTATTTGACCCAGCGGGTGACGTTCTCGATTCTGCCGTCGCTGTATCTGGCCTTGACATCGAGTCTCGTCTTAGACCCGACCGTCAGCCTTGTTTCCGCCGGGGTCACCTCAACAGATGTGATCTGCGCATCCTTCTCAGTCGGGGGAGGCGCGCCCGCTGCGATCCACTGGGAAAGGACCTTGTACTCGAGGGAGTCCGTACTCATCCGCTTGCCGCCACCGTGAACAATGGCCATCGAAGGCTTGAGCAGGATCAAGCTTTGAGCAGGCTCAATCAGATTGATTCGTCTGCCGAGGGCTTGTCGCGTGATAACTGTGTAGTCGAGCTCCGGATCGAATCCGCGCAGGGTCAGCTTGAATCCATTCTTGCCAGCGGCCGCTCCATGGCACGCGCCCGAATTGCACCCGAGCTTTGTGAGGACGGGAATGACGTGATTGCGGAAGCTCCAGCCACCCAAAGGAGCGACAATCTCCTCGGCCGGCCGGGTCGTGTCAAGCGAGACACCCGAGAGAGCCGGCGTGCCGTCAAAGCGAGCAATGACTGCGCCTCCTGCGAAGAAGCATAGGGCAACAAGCAAAACGCCGAATTTAAGTAGTTGGCGAGCGATCATGTGCGAGGTTGCGTCAAAAGAGTTCTTCGATCGGCTCGACGCCGTGGTCGACAACCCGCAAGGGCCGGTTTTGTAGACCAGTCAGTTCGGTTTCGACGCTGATCCCGAGCGATCGATAAATGGTCGCGATCACCTCGGCTGGAGTCGTCGCTCTGTCCCGCGGGTAGGCCCCGATCTCATCGGACGCGCCCACGACCTGGCCACCCTTAACGCCGCCCCCGGCAAAGAGGACAGTCCAGCATTGCGGCCAGTGATCGCGGCCGCCTGCTGGATTTATCTTTGGCGTCCTTCCAAACTCGCCCATCGCGACGACGAGGGTGTTCTTGAGGAGGCCACGCTCAGCCAATTCTGAGAGGAGGGAGCTGTATGCCATGTCAAACATCGGACCGACAAGGTCGCGGTAGCATTGGATGGGACTGAACGGCGCCGATCCATGTATGTCCCAGGTTATTTCGTTGAATACCGTCTCGAACATGTTGACGGTCACAAACCGGACGCCGCGTTCAATCAAACGGCGCGCAAGCAGGCAGCTCTGGCCAAAACGATTGCGTCCATATCGATCTCGCTCTGCAGCTGCGACCCGGCTCAGATCAAATGCCTCGCGCATCTTCGCTGATGACATGAGCGTGTAGGCCTGCTGGAAGTTCTCGTCGAGCACGCGAGCGTCGGCGCTGACATCAAAGTCCTTGACAGAGCTGTCAACCATCTCGCGGAGGCGACGGCGTCGATCGAGCCGAATTCCTGAAATGTAGTCCGGCGGCAGAAGGTCCGGAACCTTGAAGCCGGGTGCTGAAGGATCGGCGTTGAGAACGAACGGATCGAAGCTCTTTCCAAGATAGCCGGCGTTCTGACCGTGGGGCATATTCCCACCCGTATTGCCAATCGGTCGTGGGAGGAGAATATGTGCCGGCGCGTCTCCGCGCTGGCCTCTCAGCTTGCTCAGGACACAACCGACGTGGGGGTGCTCGAAGCCATTTTGGAAGAGGCGCCCCGTCTGCATCATCTGATGACCCGTGTCGTGAACGGCAGGCGCCTCGTGATGCATGCCGCGCACGAGCGAAAACTTGTCTGCGTGTTTGGCCGTATTCGGGAATATCTCGCTGATCTCGATCCCGGGGACGTTGGTCTTGATTGGTTGATACGGCCCTCGTATCTCCGAGGGCGCATTCGGCTTCATGTCGAATGTGTCGAGTTGGCTTGGACCTCCGACCATGAAGAGCATGATGCAGTTCATTTCCTCGGTGGAGTTGACCGCACCAGCGGCTTGAAGACGAAAGAGAGCAGGTAGACTCAGACCGGCGAATGAGAGCGCCCCGGCATGAAGAAAATCACGACGCCGAAGGCCATCGCAGAAGCTCACCGATTTGTCAGAATCCAATCGGATCATTTGAAGGGTTGAGATCAATAACCACAGGGGCTCAGAGACACAGAGAAGAGCACAGAGAAAACCACATGGGCTGTCGAGATCGATTTACCTTTCCATTTCTTCTCTGTGCGGTTCTCTGTTGTCTCTGAGCCTCTGTGGTCATTGACCTCTGTGGTCTTTGATCTACTCCTCATTGCCAAACTGAACCACTACCCGAATTTCGGTGGAGTTTCACATCCAGCCCAAACTGCGGTATAAGGGTGCTTCAAGACTCTGCCTGTGAGAATCTGCGAAGCCGAGCCTCAAGGCAAAGGTGTTAGCAACGGGCGCTCGCGTGAAGGCTATCTCTATCACCTGCTTTCGCGCATTGTCAAGCTAGCGAACAGGGTGGCGTCGCGACAGTACCTTGGTGACCGGTTCGATTCGATTTTCCGATCAAGGAGCAGGCTTATGAGCCAGAGGCAGGAGACAGGCGATGTCAGCGCGCGGGCGTCTCGACCCGAACCGCTTCTTGATCCAGTTGAGCTTCGTCGAGTGGTCGCTGAAGTGGTTGAAGCGACACCAGTCATCGACATGCACACGCATCTTTTTGCGCCACAGTTTGGGTCACTCAATCTCTGGGGCATAGACGAGCTTCTGACGTACCACTATTTGATAGCCGAACTGTTTCGGTCATCCGAGATCGACCCGGAGAGTTTCTTTGAGCTCGACCGGGCCTCGCAGGCAGACCTTATCTGGGAAGCGCTCTTCGTCAGAAACACGCCGCTCTCAGAGGCAACGCGCGGGGTGGTTGCCGTTCTGACCAGCTTTGGCCTCGACCCGTTAGCTCGAGACCTCCGCGAGGCAAGGGATTTCTTCGCGAGACAGAAGCCGCTTGAACACTTCGATCGGGTGCTCCAACTGGCGAATGTCAGCGACGTTGTCATGACCAACGATCCGCTGGATGAGGTCGAACTCGACGCCTGGAGCAAACTCGAGACGAGGGATCGTCGGTTTCATGCGGCTTTGCGCATGGATGGAATTCTCAACGAGTGGGAAACGAAGTACCAGCTTCTTCAAAGGAATGGCTTTGAGGTTTCGAAGGACCTCTCAGGGCGAACACTTGCAGAACTGCGACGCTTTCTCGAGAGCGCGGTGGCGCGACTGAATCCTCTCTATCTGGCTGTCTCACTGCCGGATAGTTTTGTCTATCCGGAGGACTCAGACCGCGGTCGTCTGATCAGGGATCTGGTGCTCCCGGTCTGCCGCGAGCGAGGGTTACCATTTGCTTTGATGATCGGGGTCAAGCGGAGAGTTAACCCAGCTCTCAGGCTGGCGGGCGACGGCCTCGGCCGGGCCTCGATCGAAGCTGTTGACCGGTTGTGCCGCGAGAATCCGGAGAACCGATTTCTCGTCACCATGCTCTCGCGCGAGAATCAGCATGAGCTCTGCGTCAGTGCGCGGAAGTTCGGAAACCTCATGCCATTTGGCTGCTGGTGGTTTCTCAACAACCCTTCAATCATCGAGGAGATCACTCGTCAACGGCTCGAGTTGCTTGGGACGAGCTTCATTCCGCAGCACTCCGATGCTCGCGTGTTTGAACAGTTGATCTACAAATGGCGTCATTCCCGGCGGGTCGTGGAGAAGACCCTGAGTGAGGCCTATCAGCAACTTCTCCTCGATGGACGTGCGGTAACTCGAACGGAAATTAGTCGCGATGTGCGGCGAATGTTCTCTGAGAACTTCAGGACCTTCACGCCGATGCAACAAGGATGACCGATGGTGAGGCTCTGCAAGGCGCGTTTCACAACTGCTGCGCTGGTATTCTTTCTGTCGCTTGTCAGTGACCGATGGCTGATGACGCTCGAGGGACGTGTCATCGCCCGGCAGCAAGTCGACTTCAAGCGCGACATCGAGCCCATTCTGCGCGTGTCGTGTCTCAAATGTCATGGCTCGCAAAAGGCGCTTGGTCAATTGCGACTCGACCTCAAGGCTGGCGCGCTCGAGGGCGGCATCTCCGGTCGCGTCATCATTCCCGGAAATAGTCAGCAGAGCCGACTCATCGGCCGCCTGCTTGGTGCCGGCAACGAAGCCCGCATGCCGCTTGGCGGCGAGTTGACACAAGCACAGATCGCGCTCATCCGCGTCTGGATCGATGAGGGGGCGTTGTGGCCTGATGATCAGCAGTCAGCGGAGACAGCCCGGCCACAGCATTGGGCTTATCTCAAGCCCGTCCGGCCTCTCATCCCGATCGTTGCAAAGCAGGACTGGGTCAGCAACCCGATCGATAACTTCGTACTCGCTCGCCTCGAGAAGGAAAAACTTCTCCCTTCTCCGGAAGCCGAGCGAGCGAAACTGCTGCGCAGGGTCTACCTCGACCTCATTGGCTTGCCGCCCTCGCCAATTGCTGTGACCAGCTTTCTTTCAGACGTGCAGCCGGATGCTTACGCGCGAGTCGTGGATAGCCTTCTTGCATCAGAGCACTATGGTGAACGATGGGCGCGTCACTGGCTGGATCTTGCGCGCTACGCGGACTCGAATGGTTATGAGAAGGACAACCCGCGCGTCATGTGGAAGTACCGTGACTGGGTGATTGCCGCCTTCAATCGGGATCTTCCCTTCGATCAGTTCACGATCGAGCAGATCGCTGGAGACATGCTCCCGGGAGCATCTCGTGAGCAGCGGATTGCGACTGGCTTCCACCGAAATACCATGCTCAATCAGGAAGGCGGGATTGATCCAGAGGAAGCCCGATTCGAAACGATCGTCGATCGCGTCAACACGACCTCAACGGTCTGGCTCGGCTCAACACTGGCCTGCGCGCAGTGTCACAATCACAAATACGACCCGTTCTCACAAAAAGACTACTATCGCTTCTACGCTTTCTTCGAGGGGTCTAACTATAAGATCGAGGGCGGTGGGTCGGAACGCTATGTCAGAGAGCCAGAGCTTCCGTTGGCCAGTCCCGGGGAGGAAAAGAAGCGTCTCGAGATCGAGGCGGAGATCAAGGCTCTGACTGAGGCCCTGAAGACTCAAACACCCGCACTCGAACGGGCTCAGGAAGTGTGGGAGAGTAATCAGATGGCGCTCGAGCGCCAATGGACAGCGCCGCGGATCATTGGGCTTCGCTCGGCTGGAGGAACGGTTCTAACTCCGCTCAAGGATCGATCGGTCCTTGCTTCTGGTCCGAACCCTCAACTGGAGGAATATCTTCTGACGGTAAGTTTGGCGCCCGGCCGCCTGACGGGACTGCGGATTGAAGCCCTGGTTGATTCGCGACTACCAAAGGGAGGTCCGGGCCGCGATCCCTACGGGAACTTTCTCGCGACGGGTGTCGAGGCCTCGATCGCACCGATCAACCGTCCAAGGCAGACCCGGCGCCTCGGCTTTCGTGATGTGGTGGTTGACGACACGGCTGTCAGATTTGATGCCAAACGCTTCGTCGAGTTGGGGCCGCGCAACTCAGCCGTCGACAACCCGACTGGCTGGTACATCAACGCCACTCGCGACCAGGTGCGACATAATCGGCAGGCCGTCTTTGTCCTCTCAGAGCCCGTCACTTTCACGACGGGAACGATCCTCAGAGTCAGGTTGAAGTTCGAAGGGGGATCGCTCGGTCAGGGGATCGGGCGCCTGCGGCTATCGGTCAGCGATAGTCCGGAGCCACCAGCTATCGTTGAGTTACCCGCCCGCCTTCGCCCAGTGCTCCATTCGCCTCCTTCGGCCCGCCAGAATCGGGACAAGGATGACCTCGCTGCGCAGTTCAGATTGATCACTCCGCTGCTCAAAGCGGAACGAGATCGAGTCCGGGTCCTTAACGCTCAAATGACGAATCTTGGCATCATTTCTGCCCTCGTCATGCAGGAAAGAGAGCCATTCGAACGGCCGGCGACCTTCCTCCGCGAACGAGGCAGCTTTATGAGCAAGGGTGAGCAGTTGCAGGCGGATATTCCACAATTCTTACCGCGGATACCTGGAGGACAGGCAGTTAATCGGCTCGCGCTGGCGCGTTGGCTGGTGAGCGAGGAGAATCCGTTGACTGCGAGGGTCGCGGTCAATCGGATCTGGGAACAGATATTCGGTCGGGGAATAGTCGAGACGAGCGAGGATTTTGGTATCCAGGGCGCCGCGCCATCGCATCCCGAGCTGCTCGACTGGCTGTCGACAGAGTTTATCCAGCAGAAGTGGAGCGTCAAAAGCCTGCTCAAGAGTATAGTCATGTCTTCGACTTACCGGCAGGCTTCAAGCGTCACGGCCTCGCTCAATCAGCGCGACCCTGACAATCGACTCCTTGCACGGGGCCCGCGGTTCCGGATCGAGGCTGAGATGGTGCGGGACGTGGCGTTGGTGGCGAGCGGGCTGCTGAGCCATAAGGTAGGTGGTCCCAGTGTCTATCCCTGGCAGCCGGAGGGCGTCTGGAGGAATCCTTACAGCGGCGCGCGCTGGGTCACGAGCCCGGGTGAAGACCGTTATCGGCGCAGCGTCTACACATTCTTGCGCCGGACTTCACCTTATCCGAGCCTGACCGCGTTTGATGCAACGAGTCGTGAGACCTGTACCGTCCGGCGCGTGCGTACAAATACGCCCCTTCAGGCACTGACTACTCTCAATGACGAGGCGTTCTTTGAGTTCGCGCGGGCATTGGCTGGAAGGATGCTTGTCGAAGGGGGCGCGGAGCTCAAGGATCGGCTCGACTACGGATTTCGCCTGTGTACTTCGCGAGCTGCGAAGCCGGATGAGATCGCGCGGCTTGCCCGTTTGTTCGCAGAGCAGCACGAGCGATTTCGTGCGAAGCCTGAATTGGCGGGGAAGGTAGTTCGCCTCGGTCCCGCCACGAAAGCCGAGCGCGAGGTTGCCGAGTTGGCGGCCCTGACCGTTGTTGCCAACGTCCTACTCAATCTTGACGAAACGCTCAGCAAGGAGTGATCCAGTGTCGGACTCGCAGAAGCAACTCCTCGAGACTACGCGACGGCATTTCTTCAAGCAGGCAGGCTTCGGAATCGGGTCAGTGGCGCTGGCTTCGCTGCTCGAGGACCGAGTTCTTGCAAAAGGAATGGCTGGTCCTGTCCTGGTGGCGCCACCACCGCCAAAGGCCAAGGCCATCATTTATCTCTTCATGGCCGGTGCGCCGTCTCAGCTGGACCTCTTTGACGATAAGCCAAAGCTGAGAAAGCACACGGGCCAGCCGATCCCGGAGGAGATGATCAAAGGGGAGCGGTTTGCGTTTATCAAGGGGACACCGAAGTTGCTCGGCTCGCCGTTCAGGTTTAGACGGCACGGCCGATCCGGGCAGGAACTGTCGGATCTATTGCCCAACCTCGCGCGCCACGCAGATGACATCGCGATCATCCGGACAGTGCACACGACTCAGTTTAATCACGCTCCTGCGCAGATTTTCATGAACACCGGCCACCAGATCATCGGTCGCCCGAGCTTCGGGTCATGGTTGACCTATGGTTTGGGAAGCAGTAACAAGGACCTCCCCGGTTTTGTCGTACTTCTCTCCGGTGAGAACAATCCGGATGGAGGAAAATCCTGCTGGGGCAGTGGATTCCTACCGACCGTGCATCAAGGGGTCGAATTCAGATCGAACGGCGAGCCGGTCCTCTTTGTGAGAAATCCTGATGGCCTCGAGAGTGCCGGCCGGCGTCAATCGATCGATGCGATACGCGATCTGAATGAGATGCGTTTTGAAGAAATCCGTGATCCCGAGATCACCACCAGAATCTCGGCCTACGAGCTCGCCTATAGGATGCAGACCAGTGTTCCGGAGCTGACTGATCTCAGCCGCGAACCGGCGAACGTTCACGAACGATATGGCACCCAGCCGGGCACTCCATCGTTCGCAAATAACTGTCTGCTGGCGCGACGGCTGGTTGAGCGCGGCGTGCGGTGCGTGCAGCTATACCATTGGGGCTGGGACACGCACGGCAACTCTGTTGGAACCGATATCATCACCAAGCTGCCACGCATGTGCCGCGAGACGGACCGCCCTGTTGGCGCGTTGCTGACCGATCTTAAGGAGCGCGGACTGCTTGATAGCACCATCGTTGTCTGGGGTGGCGAGTTTGGTCGGACTCCGATGAATGAAGAGCGCAACGGCTCGAAACTGCTTGGGCGAGACCACCATCCACGTGCGTTCTCGATGTGGATGGCTGGTGGCGGAGTCAATCCTGGGGTCGCCGTCGGAGAGACGGATGAACTCGGTTACAGCCCCGTTGTCGACCCGGTCGACGTTCACGATCTGCACGCAACTGTTCTGCATCTAATGGGAATCGATCACACGAAACTGACCCACCGTTTCCAGGGTCGAGAGTTTCGTCTAACTGATGTCCAAGGCAATGTCATCAGAAAACTACTGGCGTAGGAAGAGAATTGAAACATGAAGGAAGATAGCAACTCTCGGCGCGAATTTATTTCAAAGACCAGCGGCGGTGCTGTTGGCGCTGCCATGACGTTGGGGGCGGCGCGATGGAAGACCGTTCTTGGGGCCAACGATCGCATCAGGCTCGGTGTCATCGGCACCGGAAACCGCGGGCAGGATGTCATGTCATCCTTCCAGAAACAGCCCGATGTCGAGGTCGTCGCGCTCTGTGACGCCTACGACTTGTACCTCAATCAGGCCCTTGAGAAGACGGGGGGAAAGGCAAAAGGGTTTGCCGACTATGAGCAGTTGCTTGCGTCGAAGGATGTTGATGCGGTCTTGATTGCGACTCCGGACCCCTGGCACGCGCGGATGGCAATGGATGCCTGTTTGGCCGGCAAGGATGTCTATGTCGAAAAGCCGCTGACCTTCAGCATCGAAGAAGGACACAGGATCATCAAGACGGTCAAGGAGACGAACCGTGTCGTCCAGGTTGGCCTTCAGCAGCGCAGCGGTCCGCACTATCTCGAGGCGAAGCGGGAATTCTTTGACTCAGGACGCATCGGCAAGGTCACTCTCGTGCGGACGTGGTGGCACGGCAACAGCTATCACCTGAGAAAGGCGAGTTTCAAAGACAAGCCCGCCGGACTGGACTGGAAGCGATTTCTGGGGCCGGTGAAGTATCGCGACTTTGACGTGCAGCAGTTTTACAATTGGCGAGCATATCTTGATTTTGGTGGAGGGCAGATCACCGACCTCTTCACTCATTGGATCGACGTCGTGCATTGGTACATGGGAGAGGATTTGCCAACGGTCGCGACCGCGGCGGGAGGCGTCTATCATTACACTGATGGTCGGACGGCGCCCGACACGATCAATCTGCAGTTGGAGTATCCGAGCAAATGGGTGGCAACGTTCGAAGCTACTCTGGTTCCTGGCGCACGGGGTGCGGCGATAGAGTTCATGGGCACCGGTGGGCGGCTTCAGATCGATCGCTCGGGCTACACCTTTCAGGAGCAGGCGGTCAGACGGGCAGAGCCAACGGCGCCCATCGTCCGCAAGTTCGAAACCGATCTCAATGGGCATCACGTCAGAAACTTTGTCGATTGTGTGCGAGACCGCAAGCGGCCAAACTCAGATGTGGTGAGCGGCCACCGATCCGCGCTTGCATCGCATCTCGGCAAGCTTGCTTATATCAAGGGCCGACGGCTGACATTCAATCCAGCGGATGAGAAGGCGCACGTCTAGGGTAATCGGCGGTAGAAGCCCTGCCCCTCCGTCTCTCGTCGGCGGCTGCGCAATTTCCGCCGTGACGGGGGGAATTCACTTATGACCAGATAACTCGGCCTTATGGTCTGTCACTAACCTGGAATTGATGTGCCGCTGGGGTCGCTATATGCTGCCCTCACAAGCGTACCTCGGGTGCGCGACTCTTGAATGGCAGGAAAAAAGGATGACTCCACGAACTCTCTTCGAGAAGATATGGGATAGCCATTCGGTCCATGAGGAACCGGGAAAGCCGGCCATCTTGTACGTCGACTTGCATCTGGTACACGAGGTCACGAGCCCTCAGGCTTTCGATGGGCTCCGACTGGCAGGCCGGCGCGTGCGTCGTCCCGATCTGACTTTCTCGACGATGGATCACAATGTCCCGACGTCGGATCGCGCGCTGCCGATCAAGGACGAAATCGCGTTGAAGCAGATGACGACCCTTGAGCGGAATTGTCGCGAATTCGGCATTACCCTCTATGGATTGGAGAGTCCGGATCAGGGTATTGTCCACGTCATCGGACCGGAGTTGGGCGTGACGCAGCCCGGCATGACGATCG
>JANNRD010000117.1:0-1806 GCA_031401095.1 Acidobacteriota bacterium | reverse complement strand
TTCGCGACTTTGCGTCTTCGCGTGAGCCTCCCCCACCCAACTACCGTCCTTTGAAGTTGACGCCGAGCCCTCTCAATCGCTCTTTATGGACATCGAGACGAGTCACGAATGTCGCGTAGTCCTTGCGCTCGGCAGGCGTCCAGACTGCTTCCGCAAGCGCAACCAGACGCGGAAAGGCCATATATTCGAGCTGAGCGGGGGTCGGAATGTACTCGCTCCAGAGTTGACACTGCCCCCCAAGGATTCTCTTCTTCTCTTCTGTGCTTAACTCGGGCGGCGCCGGCTCAAACTCGTAGACCTTTTCCAACGGAAGAAAGCCGCCAATGGCAAGCGGCTCTCCGGGATCTTTGGACTGATAGTAGTCGAAGTAAGTATACGAATTTGGCGACATGACCACATCGTGACCGGCCTTCGCTGCGGCGATGCCACCCTTGTTGCCGCGCCACGACATGACGGTCGCTCCGGGCGCAAGACCTCCCTCGAGAATCTCATCCCATCCAATCAGCCGCCTTCCTTGTGAAGCGAGGAATTTATCCATTCGCTGAATGAAGTAGCTCTGTAGCTCGTGTTCGTCCTTGAGCCCAAGCTCCTTCATCTTCGCCTGCGCTGCAGCACTTGCCTTCCACTGGTCCTTCAGTACCTCGTCGCCGCCGACATGGATGAACTCACCTGGAAAGAGCTTGAGCACTTCCTTGAGGACATTCTGGAGAAAGACAATCGTCGGCTCATTGACGTTGAAGACGTTTTGATAGATTCCCCAGACCGTTCCAACGTCCACCTTTTCGACAATGTTGCCCAACTCCGGATACGCGGCAATCGCAGCCTGCGCGTGGCCTGGCATCTCGATCTCCGGCACAATGTTGACAAACCGCTCGCGCGCGTAAGCGACGATCTGCCGCACTTCCTTCTGTGTATAGAATCCGCCGTGGGGCGTTCCATCGAAGCCCTTCTTGTCCCTCTCGTGCCCGACACGCGACTCCTTGCGCATCGATCCAACTGCTGTCAGCTTTGGATAACGTTTGATCTCGAGACGCCATCCCTGATCGTCGGTGAGATGCCAGTGAAAAGTGTTCATCTTGTGAAGCGCCATCAAGTCGATGAACTTGACCACCGCCTCTTTTGGCATGAAATGCCGGCTGACATCCATCATCGCACCGCGCCACTTGAAACGCGGATAGTCTTCGATCGCCAGCGCCGGCAAGCGCCAGGCAACGCCGCTCTGCCGGCTCGTTGCGAAGATCTGCGCAGGTAGCAATTGGCGCAGCGACTGCGTCCCGTAGAAGATGCCGGCCAGACCACTGGCGCGAATGGTGACAAGGTCAGTGGTTATCTCCAGAACGTAGCCTTCCGGTCCAAGGCGGTCGAGGGTGGGGTCGAGTCGGAGAACGATCGCGTCCTTCTCGCGCTTGTCGCCGCGGCGGAGACGCAGGTCGAGACCAGTGGTCGGCTTGAGGAAGCCGGCAAGCAAGCGCCCAGTCTCATCAGTCTCGCGGCTCGTGACGATCACGGTCGTCGCGCGCAGCGTGAACTCACCGTCGCCAGGGGTGACGCTCACCGGTCGTGGAATGATCGGCACTTCCTGGCCGAAACCAGTCAGACAGATGAAGGCCAGGAACGCCACGGTGGCACCAGTTCTTTTCACCAGATTCTCCTTGTTTGGTTTAAGTGCGCATACTCCTGGAGTGCGGGGCCTTGGCACCGCTGTCCCCTGACTTCGGGAGTGACAGAATCCTGAGACGGCGAAAGCGGTGCCAAGGCACCGCACTCCAGAAAAGAGGTCAACATCCAGTTCCGGGTTGCTTTGCA
>JANNRD010000116.1:0-12629 GCA_031401095.1 Acidobacteriota bacterium | reverse complement strand
TGGTTGGGACACTGGCAGGCGAGATGCTCCGGCGGAAACACGGGGAAACAGCTCGTCAAAGTGGCAGCGTAGGGGGCGGGGTGTGCCCGCCTTCCAAGTTCGCAGCCGCAACCCGACGCCCATCCTCCCGGAGAAAGCGTGTCGGCAGCAGCTAATTGCAAGCCTCAAAGAGACCCGCAGCACCCTGTCCACCACCGATGCACATGGTGACGACGCCGTACTTAGCCTTGCGCCGGAGCATCTCGCCTGCCAGTGTCCCAACCATCCGCGAGCCAGTCATCCCGAAAGGATGTCCGATCGAGATCGACCCTCCATTGACGTTCAGTTTCGCGGGGTCCAGTCCCAGCCGATCTCGGCAATAGACGACCTGAACCGCGAAAGCCTCATTCAGCTCCCAGATATCGATATCATCAATCTTCAGTCCGTGGCGTTTGAGCAGCTTTGGCACGGCGAAGACCGGACCGATTCCCATCTCGTCAGGTTCGCATCCAGCGACGGCAAAACCGCGAAAGATAAGCGTCGGCTTGATGCCAAGCGCTTCGGCGCGCTCTCGCGACATGACCAGGGTAGCGGAAGCTCCATCGGAGAGCTGCGATGAGTTGCCCGCAGTCACCGTTCCCTCACCGCTCTTCTGATCAAAGACTGGTTTCAGTGAGAGCAACCCTTCAAGCGTTGTATCGGCTCGGTTGCATTCATCGCGATCGCAGACGTGCTCCTCGCGAGAGACGATCTCGCCGGTCTTTTTGTCGAGAATGCCGCGCGTGACCTGCATCGGTGCCAGTTCATCCTTGAAAAAGCCTTCAGCTTGAGCCCGCGCCGTGCGCTGCTGGCTCAAAAGCGAGTACTCGTCCTGGGCCTCGCGGCTGACCTTGTAGCGCTTTGCGACCACCTCGGCCGTGTCGCCCATTGCCATGTAGATTGCTGATTTATGCTCGACGAGCCAGGGATTGGGATTAGAATCGCGCTCCATCATGGTGATGCTCTCGACACCACCGCCGATTGCCGCATCCACGCCTTCGGCGATGATCTCGTGCGCAGCCATGGCGATCGCCTGCAGCCCTGACGAGCAGAACCGATTGACCGTGGTGGCAGCTACCGAGACAGGCAGCCCCGAGCGCAGCGTTGCGACGCGAGCCACATTGGACCCCGCGGCGCCGTGCGGCTGCCCACATCCGAGAATGACATCGGTGATGTCCTCTGGTGCCAGCCCAGGTACCTTGCGCATGACGTCCTTGATGCAGTGCGCAGCTAAATCATCAGGCCGCGTCAAATTGAAGGACCCGCGAAATGATTTCGCCAGCGGTGTTCTCGAACTGGCTACGACAACAGCTTCTCTCATGCCTTACTTGATTCTCCTCTGTTGGGTCTTCTAATGAGCTCCACAATGACCTACCAATAGTGTACTTACCGACCGGTCAGCAACCTATCACGCAGTTCTGAACGGTGTCAAGAAAGCGAGCATGCCGCCAAAGCTCTACGATAATCAGCGCTGGCCTGGCCCGATGTAGTTGGTGTTGACGAGTGTCGAGTACTGGCGGTAACGACCTTCGTCAAAGTCTTTGAGAAAGACAGGGATTCGTTGCAGGATAATAGCGAACTGATGACCTGGCGCCATGGCGGGATGCCCGAAACGTGAAAGCACTGAACGGATAAAAAGACTCTGCTCAGTGAGAGGGAGCTTCCGCACATTGTTGGCAAAGTCGTTGAAGACCTGATTATCAAAGAGATACTGCTCGACGTTTGAGGTATAGAAGGCCGTCACCGTCAGCGAGTTCCTTCGCAGATAATCTCCGATCGCCGCGAACGCTTTGGGCCCAGCGAAATCCCCGGTCACAGGAATGATGAGGTTCCTCAGCTGCAGCTCGCGGACGAACTGATAGTCTTCGTCGCTCGCAAGAAAGTTACCCTGTTTTCCGGTGAGATCCGTCTCCGCGAGAACCTCCTTCAAGGTCGGGAAGTATCCGGGCATGTAACCACCACTCCAGTGGTAGGTCATACTCAACCCCTCTTCCTTGAAGCTGCGCAGGACGTATGCGAGTTCCTGCCGCTCACCCGGTGAAAGCGCACATTCGAAGTCTTTCTCGATCATTTGACCAACCGCGGCGAGGTTGGCACGAAAAAACTCTTCATCTATCGGGGCTTCACTGAAATATGCAAGCAGGTCATTGAGCGAGGCGCCGATGCCCGGCGCCTTTCCCTTTGGCAACGGCTTGCTGAGCAGTCGTGCCAGAAACTCGGCGCGGTCGCTTGAGAGATGAAAAATCGCCTTGTACATCAATTGCTGAATTGCCGCCATGCGACGAATATCGACAATGAAGGCTATCCGAGGATGTGTCTTGGCGATGTAGGTGAAGTTCTGTTCCGGTCCGACCCCGATATATGCACCGCCGGATCCAGCAATCTGTTTGAGCTTGGTGACGATATGCAGGTAGGCGGTTTCGTTGGAGAGCAGATTATCCGAAAAGAAATTGCCTCCATCTTCAGAAAACTCGCGGATCATCCGCGCGAACTCTTTGGCCGGCAGACTCTCGGGGAGTGACTGCGGCGGTGCGGCGGGAGGTTTTGTCTGGGGAGCTGGTGCTGGTGCTGCCGTCTGCGACAGCCCCGTGGCGGACAGCACGAGAGCAACCGCCGTCACCAGGAAAAGTCTCCGCAACCGCATTACCCAATCTCCTCTCATTCCCCGTCCGCTGACTTGCATCGGGAAGGCGAAGGACAATCGCGACTAGGGCAGTCTCAGATAGGTAACCAATCCCTTTGCCGCGAGCTTGCCGTGCGGTTCGAAGACATCGCACTCAGCAACTACAATGCGTCGTCCATCACGGATCAACTTTGCGTCCGCGACGACGCGACCCTCAGTAATCGGCGACAGGTAGTTGATCTTCATCTCAATTGTCGTAAAGCGGTCTCCCGGCTCTGAGGCGCCGACGATGGCCATGGCGACTGCGGTATCAACCAGCGTCGCAATCGCGCCTCCGTGCATGATGCCTTGTAACTGGAGATGCTTCTCGACGACATCAAGCCCGAGTCGCGCCCGTCCATGCTCGATCGAGTCGATCTCGATACCAACCAGCGCGGGAAAATGATTTGCCTTGAATCTCTCACGAATCTTCTCGAGAACTTCCGTGGTCATTTCCATAATCTGCGATGTCTCAATCAATCAGCAATCGCTTGTGTTCGAAGAATCGGCTGCTAAGCCCCTGTAACGTGACTTTCGCTAATGCCAGCGACTCACAGGCCGTCGCGGCCGCCGGTGGTGCTTCGTGAAGCAAGTTTTACAGGCAACTAATTCCGCTTCGCTTTCGGATCGACTGTCAGCGGTAGGGGTGTCCCATCGTTGCGAAGCTTGTAAAGCAGATCGCTCTCGATGGCGGCGAGGGACTTCCTGACATCGAGGTTGAAGAGACGCGCCACATTCCCGCCAAAAATCTTGTTCTTCACCTCTGGTGTCAGTTGTTGATACTTGTGTTTTTCGATCAACTCATCCGGGATGGTGAACGTCTGGAATCCTTCAATCTGCCAGTGCGGCGGACCGATCACGGGAGTATCCGTTCCCCAGAGGATGTGGTCAGCTCCAAGCCCATCGAGCAGCGTTCCCATGACTTGCGCGAAACGCGCGGGATTCTGACGCATGACACCCGCAAGCAAACCCATCTCGGCGTAGATGTTCTTGACCTTCGCCGACTTCGCTTGCTCTGCAAGTTCAGCTTCGTAGGGGTATGCGCTGTGGAACGCGATGAAATTGAGGTCGGGGAAGGCGGCCGCAGCTCGTGTCATATCCAGTGGATGACATCCTGGCTCGAGAAACGACCCGGGGAATCCTTTGTGGACACAGACATTCTTGACGCCGTGTTTTCGTAGAACCTGATAGAGCGGGTAGGTCAGCTTCTCATCGTCCATGCGCCATCCGCGGGTGTCCGGCCCGGGGGGATAGAGCTTGAGACCGTCTATCTTCAGATTCTCACATTGAAAAATCAGCGAATCGACCGCGGACTGACCATCGGGCGGATCAACACAACCAAGAATGCGGATCCGTGATGGAGCCATCGAGCGGATCAACGCGGCTTCGCGCGGAGGGAAGAGATCAACACCGTCAAAGGCCGCCTTCATGCCAAAGCTATTGAGGAAGGCAATATCTGTCTCGCTTCGCATGAAGAGGTCTTCGATGTACATGACGCGTCCCATATCGGCGACTGCGACCGGCTTCCCGACGATATTTGAGCGCGCGCCCGCGAGTGACTTGAGGAATGCCTCCGCCCTCTCGGACATCTTCCTGATCCCGCCTGCACGCCACCAGACATGCGTCTGCAGATCGATCAGGATCGGTGGCTTCAAGGCGATATCTCCGTCAGCAACGCGCTCGAGCGAGATCGGGTCGATAAAGCGATGCAGCGGGATCGTCGTCGCGTTTGTTGTGCGCTTGAGAAAAGTGAAGCCGGCGGCAGCGCTTGTCAGCTTGAGCATGCTCCGTCGCGACAGAGCGCGGCTTGTCGCTCGACCGTTTTTCTCATCCTTCATCTGTTTTTCCCCTCGTCTGCCTCGTCCGAATGACGCGCCCGCAGCAATGCATATTTAAGGGACAGCAAGGAAGGAAGGTTCGCATTCTTTCGTCCCTGTTGTCCCTGTTGTCCGTTGCTATCGACAGCTCCGACGCGATTGCACGACCCCATCCTTAGATCGTGATCTGAGTGCCATCGAACTTTGTGAGCGTCATCTTGACATCGTCGTTGTAAGTCAGCTTCTGTTCTTCGAGGATACAGATCGACACTTCTTCACCAAGGCGCAGACTGTTGACTGCGTCTGTTCTCCAATGAATCCCAGCGCCATTACGGCCATTGGCGACATTTGACGCCACCTTGTTAAGTTCCCCGCCGACAGTCAGCGGTGGGCCCTCGTAAGGAACCAGCGCGGTTCCGTCAGCATTCGGCACCATCGGATTTCTGACGATGTCGGTCTCATCAAAGAATGCCTTGAGTACCGTCACGCATGCACCCGCTACTGTTGCATGCCCGGAACCGTATGAGGAGTGCGTCGGCGAACCCTCCGCAAATGCCTGCGGCAGAAGGTACGTCCCGTATCTGGAGAACGTCTCGGTCAGCACCGGTGAGTCAAGAATGTCCGGATGAATCGGACTGTCCGCCGTCCGGACCTTCTTGTTGTGAACTCTCCCGCCAAATTCTTCCGGTCGCAGACGATGATGGACAAACCATTTCTGATACCAGACAGCCTTCAACGCGCGTGTCGCGACCTCGGTCACGAGGCTGAGAATGTGGGGACCGCCGCATTGCGCAAACCCGGCCTGTCGGGTCGAATCGTAAAGCGGCAGACCCGGGTCAAACCGCGTACCCTGCCCAAGAAGAATCAGACAGGCGTGCAAATAGGCCTGATAGAGCGCGTCGATATGCACCCATTGCGCCATATCGCGGAGATTTCGAATGTATCGTGGGGTTGGATCGTATTGGATATTGGCGCTCGGATCCGCGCCATTCTGCACTGCCAGCCACTCCCGGTAAGTGGTCATATAGTTGAAGTCCGGGAGCACGGTGTTCATCCTCTGCGAGACGGAGTTGGCGCCAAAGGAAAAATCCAGCGTCAGAAACTGGGAAAGCCATGGCCCAGCGAGATCGCCCGGCGTCTCATTGCGGAAGATCGTCGGCGGCGTGACCCTCCCATTCTCCTTCGGACCCCTGAAATCCGACAGTCGTGACAAATCCCGCGCGGCACGCAGAATAGTCGGATCGGTAGCGTAGTCGCTAAAGTGGATGTCCCGCGCCAGCGCCATCCAGTAGAGCTCGACAGCCTCGCCGGCCTCTTCCGCGCTGTCAAAACGGGGCGGCGCAGGCAGCGCAAGGTGGTGTGAATCAGGCCCCTCGAGGTCCATAGCCAGGCCAGCTTGTGGACTTGTCAGCTTGCGCCCCAGCCCAAGAGTAATCGCCTCAAAATCCTCGGGTGCCCGCGTCGTCCTCGCGCGTACCAGCGTCTCGTAGGCATCGAGATCAACCTCTCCATTCGTCTTGTGCGGCAGCGCCTTGCTGTGGCTCGCAACTTTATTTGGGTAAGCGGTCTCGTCGCCATTTGGGGTCTGATAGACAAGTGGTCGGTCACGCGCGATGCGTGCGGCATCAAAGCGACACTTGTTCGATTTCGTATAGCGGTTAGTCGCGCGATCTGTCGGTTCGACGCCCAGGGGAAAGGTGAAGTCACCGCATTGCCGTGCTTCCGATGAAGCAGGCTGGGACGCAGTACCAGCGACGACGACTGCGGCCGTCGCCTGGCCGACTCTGCCAAGAAAGCGGCGGCGGCTGGGAGAGCGCTCTTTCTCCATCCGCGAGGAGTCGTCGTCGACCGCCACGCGCTCTTCGAGAATACGGGCATCAGCACCTGCCGGCTGAATCAAAGCGTGTTTCTTCTTCATTGTGCACCTCCAAGTTCATCCATCTTGCTCAGAATGTAACTCGTCCGTAGAAAGACAAGTTCCTCAGTGTCGAGATCGAGGAGTGGGCATGCAAAAAAAATGACATGAAGTCCTCAGCTTCATCTAAGCGGGACTATACAACGGGTCGCTTGCCAGCCGCAATATGAGCTTTCAGCGACTGTTGTGTTGGCGGACGCGAATCCGCGCGAGCAGACAGGCAAAAACCCGCACTTCGACCCCATGAGTGTCGCGCTTCATGACGGTTCGGAGTACGGGTTTTGGCTGCGCCCTGGCGTGGATCTGCCTACAGACTTCCTCGGGTCTATTCGCCGGGTGGCCGTCGGGCAGGACCAAAGCCGCCACCACCTGGCGCACCCTCTGGACGGCCTGGGCCACCCGGTCCACCTGGGCCGCCCGGTCCACCCGGTCCACCCGGTCCACCCCTTCCACCTGGTCCAAGAGGCGACCTCAACAGACCGGGCAACCCCGCCGAACCGAAGCGCTGTAACAAAGCAGCGTACTGCACCGCATTAGTCTTGAGGATATTGAGCACCTGAACCTGGGCTGCCGCTTCAGCTCGCATGCGCGCGCCCTGCGAAGCCGCCTGTGCGTTCGCAATCGTCGTCGCCTGTGCCTGTGCGCCGGCTACATCGCCGGCCAGAATTGCCTGATCATATACTCGATGGGCCGCGCGAATCGCATCATCCGCGCCTGAACCTGGCCTTGGCAGTGACTCGTGGAAGGCCTTGGCCACTGCTGTCAGCGCCGCTTCTTGTTCAGAGGACAACTGTGGCGCACCGGCCTCCTCAAGCGCGTGCTTTAGCCCGCCGAGCGAATCGAAGTCAGGCCGTGGCCCGTGACCCTGACCCTGTGCCGCCCCAAACTGAATCGCACCGGCCAGCAAACCCAGTGCGAGACCCATTGTCACCAGCAATCTCTTGTTCATGGTTCCGTTTCTCATCTTACTCTCCTGACGATATTGCGAGCGGTGGTACCCGATCGCGGATGTGCGTGATTCCCACTTGCGATGGTCATTTCGGCTTCTCAGAGTTCCACAAAAAAAGGGGCGCGGCTCATTACTCAGGTGGTCGGCGACCCCCGCCACCTCCGCCGCCACCTCGACCACCGCGCATTGGCGGTGATTCGCCATCAACCACGCGGTAGTCGGCGGGCACCTCGAAAAGCGAGTGCGCAGGTTCCGTGCGGCTGATGCCTGTCAAGCGGAACACGATCTCGCCAAAGCGCGGGTCACGGTGTTTGCTCAGAATCACCGTCTGCAGTCCGGCAGATTCCCAACGCTCAGAGACGATGACAATTTCTCGATCGTTGCCAATGCTCCCGACCGGTATCGTAATCGTTGACCGTTTGCCTTCCGCTTCCATTCCCTCGATCGTCTGCTTGCCGATCATCTCTTCGGTTACTTGCGAGGCCCCCGGTGGCGGTCCACCCATCGGCGGAGGTCCTCCACCAGGAGGTGGTTTCATGCGACGAGCGGTGCGCGACTGGGGATCGAGTTCGTAGTGAACTCTCGTCACAGCGTCATTAATAAAGATGCGAGTTGGGGGCTCCCCAGCAGGCGCGAAGGGTCCGATGATCTCGATCTTTTGTTCACGTCGTGTCCGGCCCTCGCTATCGCGAGCCACGGTAGCCTCGCTCTTTCGCGTGATCCGTGTTCCATCGGCCAGCGCCTGGATATTCTCGGTCAGCGCCTTCGCGGTGTAGGGGGCGCCCTTGACGACCTTTCCCTCGAATCGCATCTCCGCGGAAAGGAAATTGTAACCTGGACCGTCGCGGGGCGGACCCTGCGGACCGCGATCCGGGCCAGAGTCTCCTCGCCTCCCGCCATCGCGAGGCGGGGGGCCCTGCTCGGGCAGTCGCTTGTCGCGCGGCGGCTCCTGAGCGAAGGTGGTCAGGTCCGAAGCAAGCATCCACGCCGCTACGAAGACCAGCAACGGCATTCTCCAAAGTCTCATCCTGGGCCAGGCGTTCATCGATTCAACTCCGTTTCCAAAGGTCTACTGCACGAGGCGAATTGCCCGCGCTACTCCATCGTCGCTGACAACGACATCGGCCTTAACCAGCGAGTTGCCGCGCTCCGAGTTCATCGGCAGACCCATGGCGAGCAGCGTCGCGCGCGGGATCTCGACACGAACGACCACTCCACTTTGAAGGGCGGTCGCATCACTCAGGTAGGTGAGTGGAATGTAGTCTGTCGTCGTCTCCTGCGAACTGACCGAAGCGAGTGTCGGCGCGCCGAGATTGCGAATGGTCGACGGCCGCAACCGCCGGACGGGTGGTAAGGCAGGTCGAGACCTATCCTCCCTGGGTTCCGCAGTTTTCTGCTCGGTGGCGTTCGGTGTTGGTGAGGGTGCGATCTGCGTTGGCTCGCGCGCCGCCATTATTCGATGATTTTCGACCATCTGGGATTGACCGGTCGAGAATCGCCAAAAGAGAGATGCACTGCCAAGGACAGCCAGGATGAGGGCAGCAGCGGCGGCGAGCATCCATCGCCCTCGCTGACGCCCTCGCTGAGTTTTGACCAGGTCCTCCTTGAGGACAAATCGATTTGCCGGAGCGTGCAATTGGGCAAAGGCCCCAAGCAGCTCGGTCTTGAGCCCTGGGCTGGCCTCGGCGTTCTCGGTTGTTTCAGCGAGGGCGGCAAGGCTGGTGGTAAGTGTTCTCTCTTGCTCGAGCCGCTGCGCACAGGCCAGACACCCTTCGCTGTGTCCGAGAAGGCGACGCCGTGACATGGCATCCATGAGCCGGTCGCCAGCCAGGTCAGTCACTAGTCTTTCGAATTCCTGACACTTCATTGATGACACCTCGTGGCGGTTGTGTTTTGCCCTCAGGTTCTGCCGTCTTGTTTGAAAAAACACGCAGTCTTTCGGCCAGAATTACACGCGCGCGGTTGAGACGGGAGCGAACGGTGCCAACGGGGCACCCGACGATTGCTGCTGTCTGTTCGTAGCTCATTTCGTGAAGATTGCAGAGCACGACGACTTCGCGATAGTGCAGCGGGAGCGCGAAGACGGCCTGGCGAACTGCATCGACGACTTCGCCCTGGAGGAGGTGGTCGAGCGGTTCGTCGGGTGCGACGAGCAGTTCTCCGTGCGCTACCGGATCGTGTCCGCCGTCACTGGCCTCGGCGCCATTGCCGGTCGAGAGAGAGACCGCTGTTCGTTCGCGGGCGAGAGTCCGGAGAACCCGGTGGCGTGTTATACCGAAAAGATAGGCGGTAACCGAGCCACGCGCCGGATCGAACTGGTTCCCATCGCGCATGAGAGCGAGGAAGACATCCTGAGCAACATCGGTGGCAAGCGAGGGAGAGCCGCTCATGCGCAAGGCAAACCGGTAGACGGAGGGTTGTCGACGGTCGTAAAGGGCGCCAAAGGCGGCGGAATCACCGACCATCGTTCGCCTCAGCAACTCCTCATCGCTCGGCTCGAGGGGCTCTCTCATTGCCATCGGACTCCCACTCTCACTCCACGTCTCATCCTCTGCCACGTCTCACATATCGGGTGGACGCCTGACCGTAGAATAGTTCCACTATTCCCCCTTCCAATATACCCCCATCACCCAAAACCGCTAAACAAGAATAATAGTTATTCTTGACTTGAATCAAAGTTCTGAGGTAGTATGGCGGTAGTTTCGAGAGGGATGGGGGATTGGTTATGAGAGAGAGCGCTGGAGTGAGAGAGTTGCGGGCGAAGCTGGATTCGAGGGGTGGCCACCTGACGCGGCAGCGGGCGGCGGTCTTCGCTTATCTCAGTCGCGTCGATCATCATCCAACGGCTGAGGAGGTCTTTCTCGCAGTCAAACACGACTTGCCGAAGATCAGTCTTGCAACCGTCTACAAGAATCTTGAAGCCCTCGTCGCCTGCCGCGCAGCCTCAAAGCTGGGTTACGGCGATGCCGCCGCCCGGTACGATATTCGTACGGATCATCACTATCATACCCGCTGTCTAGCCTGCGGGCGAATCAACGATCTCGACCCGGTCTCTGAAGTTGACCTCGGTCACCTGATCAAGGCACCGGCCGGCTTCACCATCAAAGACCTTCGTCTCGAACTCGCTGGCTACTGCGCCAATTGCGAACAGCTCCGCGAGGCCGAAACAGACGTTGGACTGAATTCAACCGAAATGAAATAACGCAAACATCAAGGGAGGGAGAAATCATGACAAAAAAACATGAAACAAGCATTGATATCGATTCAGAAACCCGCGAACAGATCGTCACCCTGCTCAACCAGCAACTCGCGGATACTTTCGATCTTTATAGCCAGACAAAACAGGCTCACTGGAATGTTAAGGGAGCGCAATTCTTCCAGCTTCACGAGCTCTATGACAAACTGGCCGCGGAGCTCATCGATCATGTCGATACCATCGCGGAGCGGGCAACCGCACTTGGTGGCAACGCGCACGGAACGGCACGCATGGCTGCCACCGCTTCCCGTTTGACCGAGTTTCCCTCACAAGGCATCGGCAGCCAGGAAAGTGTGCGCGCCCTTGCCGAGAGATTCGGAGCACTTGGGGCGACGACGCGCGGGGCAATTGACGCCTCGGATGAACTCGGGGATGCCGACACGGCAGATCTCTTTACCGGGGTCTCACGCTCGCTCGATAAGGCGCTCTGGTTTCTCGAGGCACATTTGCAGGGCTGAGTACTGATAACTGGCAGGTGAAGAGTCTTAACGCAGAGGCGCAAAGGGGAATGGATGCTGCATCGACATCCCATCTTTTGCGCCTTTGCATCTTTGCGCGTCTTTGCGTTAATGTCTTTCCTCTAGATTGCTGGGGCGGCAAAACCTAATGCAAATGAGTCAAGTTTTTTTGAGGTCGCTTCAACTCAGAAAGCTGCAGCTGTCGTCGCATCGTTACCACACGAGGTGGAGCGACGTGCCGGTACGGTACAGCGAGCGTAGCGGCCCCCGTTGCGACATGAGGTGACTAAATCGTAATCATCTATCGCTGCGCGACACTTTTAGCGCGCATAAGTCAAGTGTCTTGAATCAAGTTTCAGCTGCCCTTCAAACTTGTCGGTCTGAGGCGAAGCCTCGCTAGTGCATACGCCGACTACACCCGAGGCGCTTGCCAATTGTCTCGACTCCTCTTCTACGCTGGTCTTCTCTTCGCGGTCACCCCGTGGGCTTCGCCGCCGATCGCACTCGCGCTGGGTCTTCTGCTCGGTCTCCTCTTCGTTGACGCCGCACCAAAACGAGCGAAATCGATTTCACGAACGCTCCTCCAATGCTCAGTCGTTGGTCTCGGCTTCGGCATGAACCTGCATCAGGTCCTCCGAGCCGGTAGCTCAGGCTTCATCTACACCGCCGTTGGCATCGCGTTCACCCTCACCCTCGGGTCTGCTCTCAGCCATTTTCTGAAAGTAACAAAAACGGCTGGCTATCTCATTTCCGTCGGCACGGCGATCTGTGGCGGAAGCGCAATCGCAGCAGTTGGCCCGGTAGCCGGAGCGACCGAGGAGGAGATGTCGGTCTCGCTGGGAACCGTCTTCATTCTCAACTCGATTGCCTTGCTGATCTTCCCGATCATCGGGAGGGCGGTGGGTCTGGAACCTGAGCAATTCGGGCTTTGGGCTGCGCTCGCGATTCACGACACCAGCTCGGTCGTTGGCGCTGCTGCAAAGTATGGCGGCTCGGCGCTTGCGGTCGGAACAACGGTCAAACTGGCGCGCGCCCTATGGATTGTTCCTTTGACGCTTGCGACTGCCTTCTTTAGACAGCGAGGGGAGCGCGGTGCAACGCAGATTCAGTGGCCGTGGTTCATTCTCTTCTTCTGTGTCGCAGCTCTGCTCAACACCTACATTGCTGACGGCCAGCCTCTCTTTGGGATCATTCGCCAGGCTGCAATTGCCGGTCTGACCGCGACGCTGTTTCTGATTGGAAGTGGCATCTCTCGAGCGACGCTCAAGAGAGTCGGTGCCCGGCCACTGGTCCAGGGAGTCGTGCTCTGGTTGATCGTTGCCGTTCTTTCCCTATTCCTCATTCGAACCGGTGTCATCGCGCTTTGAAACACAATTGGAGGAAGGTTCAGAGTACAGGCTTTAGCCTGCCAGACTCGAGTTGCGTGCTCATCGAGTGAGGCAGGCTAAAGCCTGTACTCTGAACCTTCCTCCAATTGTGTTTCAAAGCGCGATGACACCGGTTCGAATGAGGAATAGGGAAAGAACGGCAACGATCAACCAGAGCACGACTCCC
>JANNRD010000115.1:0-3271 GCA_031401095.1 Acidobacteriota bacterium | reverse complement strand
GCAGAAAGACGCGGACGGTGAGGAGTGCCTGCGCGAAGGTGTCCGTTCGTTCCAATTCGGAGAGCGCCAACGCCGCTTCATCAATCTGTTCAAGCTCAATCAGCGAGCGCACGAGACAAAATCGTGCCTCAGTAATGCGGACCAGTCGACGTTGCTCTGCATCTCTATCAGCTCTCTCGGCAGCGGCCGGCTCCTCAAGCAACCTTCGATAGGCCCCGGCAGCGAGAGCATGCTGCTCACTGAAGTAATACATCGCCGCAAGCGCACGAAGCTCCTCACCCTGCCATTCCTTAGGCCGAAACTCAGAAGTCAGGCCGACGACGCGCTTGACCAGAGGTTCGAGCCGATCCTCCCACTCATCTGGCTGCGCCCGCCCGAGGCCGAGATCCCGTTCAAAAGCCTCGCGCAGCCTCTCCTGGTCCCTCTCGATTAGGCGGACGAGCGATGACGGGCGCGCGGTCTGCTGTCCCCGGACCTGGTCACCGACCGCCAGATGCAAATCGAGCCTGGCCAGGTTCCCAGCAAAAACCAGCAGCAAGTTAGCAATCAAGAAGATCTTCATTTTCTTGCACCGGTCAGTTCCGTCCGTCTCCTATCCCAGGTCGAGACTCAACCCCGTGCGGTCCGCATGCTCCTTCGCCTTAATCAACACCTCGAGCGCAAGCGAGAGAGCCTTGCGCCCGTCTCGCCCGGTGACCAGCGGCTCCGACCGCGCCAGCGTGCACTCAAGAAAATGCTCGATCTCTGCCGCGAGCGGCTCGCGCTTTTCAATCGCGAGCATACCCGCGACGATCTCTGGCCGCCCCCCGACCGCATGCACAAGACGGCAGACAGAGACCTGCTGCTCGGCGTAGTCGAGTGAATAATACTCATTCGGCTGGAAGACGCGGAGCTTTCGCAATCGTTCGCCGGCGACGCGGCTCGCGGTAATATTTGCAATGCATCCATCTGCAAACTCGAGACGAGCGTTTGCCAGATCTATGCGTTGCGTCAGAATGGGCACGCCGACTGCCTCAAGCCTCGTCACTTCGGCCGCCACCAAAGTCGTGATGATGTCCAGTTCGTGGACCATCAGGTCCATGACAACATCGATGTCCAGTGAACGCGGAGTGAAGACACCCATCCGATGGACCTCAAAGAAATGAGGCTTCCTTATGTGAAGCTGCAAGGCTCGGAATGCCGGGTTGAATCGTTCGATGTGACCGACCTGCAAAACGACGCCATGCGCACGTCCAACCTCGATCATCCGATCGGCTTCGGCAAGCGAACGAGCGATCGGTTTCTCCACCAGAACGCTGACCCCTGCTTCCATGAATGCAGAGGCGATTTGACAGTGGCTGACGGTTGGCGTCGAGATGCTGACTGCATCGACCTCTCCAAAGAGTTCGCGATAATCCGCGACGTATCGAGTTTGGTGTCGCTCGGCGATACTCCGCCCGGCCTTCTCATCGATGTCACAGACTGCGACCAGACGAGAACGTTCAAGCGAGGCATAGAGGCGCGCATGTTCGCGGCCCAAATGACCCACGCCAATCACGGCCGTTCTCAGTCGTTCAGTCATGAGACCCAATTGCCGATATCCGCGCCAACTCTCATCTGTCTGCAGGTTCCCGCGAGTTGGACTAATCAACCATGCTTGACCAACTTGCTACTCAGCGTGTTACTGTCTTCACGCCGGAAATCAATTTAACCTCATGACCGGGAATTGAAAACAGACTTTAGACATCCAATTGCACTTTCCCTGGCTGGGCTGACGCTCCTCTCTCTGCTTTCGCTCGGATATGGTTTGGGGACTCTTCCCTTTCTTGGCCCGGATGAACCCCGGTACGCTGAGGTCGCGCGCGAGATGTTCGTCACCGGCGACTGGATCACTCCACGGCTCGCAGGCATCGCGTGGTTCGAGAAGCCGGCGCTGCTCTACTGGATGGCAGCGATTGGCTACCGGGCTCTGGGCGTCTCGGAGTGGTCGGCGCGAATCGGCGTCACTCTCATGGCGTCGGCCGGCGCCCTGTTGTTGTTCATCTTCGGTGAGAGGACCCGGTCAGCTCTCTTTGGATATCTGGCTGCGGCCTCACTCGTCTCGATGGGCCTTTGGATCGGCTTTGCACGTGGGGCGACCTTCGACATGCCGCTTTCGGTCGCGACTGAGGTCGCCCTCCTTAGCTTCTGGTGGTGGGATCAGCGCAAACCAAACCCGAGGCAGAGCAATCTCGGCTGGTACGTCTGTTGTCTTGCCCTTGGATTGGCGGTGCTCGCAAAGGGACTGGTTGGGATCGTTTTACCAGCGGCGATCATTGGCGCATATCTGATTCTGACGCGAAGGCTCGCGTTCCTGGTCAGGCACCGCCGGCTGTTGATCGTCGGGGGCGTGCTCTTTCTCGCGACCTGTGCGACATGGTACGCGCCCATGATCGCTCGGCACGGTCGGGTGTTTTTTGACGAGTTCTTCATCGCCCACCACTTCCGGCGCTATCTCTCGGACAGGTACCGGCACCCCCAGCCGGTCTACTTCTTCTTTCTCGTCGCGCTTGCCGGGTGCTTCCCATGGACTGCATATCTGGTCGCCGCTGCTGCCAGAGATACCCGCCGGTTTCGAGAGCTTTTGGCGGACAAGGAAAACAGACTGCGCCTCTTTTTGTGGTTGTGGATTCTTATTCCCCTTGCTTTCTTCTCGTTTTCGGGCTCGAAGCTACCGGGCTACATCTTGCCGACCTTCCCGGCGATTGCGCTCGTGGTGGCGCTCGAACTGACTGCATCCGGCAAGACGGTTCTCTGGACCAGTGTCATGACGTCGTTACTCCTCGCTCTGGCTTCGCTTGGGATCGGCTGGCAGGGCGCATCGCAACTCGGTGTCGGCCGGCTGGCGGCCTGGACGATTGCGGCCCTCGGCATCTCTGTTGCGTTGAGTTATCTTGCATTTCGCATTTGGGTTAATGAGGTACGAGCGGCCGTGTTCCTGCCATTCGGTCTTGCTCTAGTCATCGTCGCGACGGTACATCTCTTCTTTCCTGATCTCGCACGGCGCGAGTCGATCAGGGACTTGGCGGCTGCCGCGGAGAGGATGGCGAGACCGAATGAAAGACTGATCTTCTATCTCGATGACGACCAGGGCGTGAATTTTTATGCGACTTTCCTCCCGCTTCGCGATGCGAAATCGGAACTGCTGACGGTTCGGAACGGGGAGGGTGGCGGAGACGAGATCGCGGAACTGCTCTCAGATCGAGGCCTGGAGAGCCTGCTGGTCATGTGTTACCAGCGTTGGAGCGAGGGG
>JANNRD010000114.1:0-7232 GCA_031401095.1 Acidobacteriota bacterium | reverse complement strand
TGAAGTACAACGGCCAGCCCTCCGGCTGCTGCGTAAGATGGAGACTTTCAGCCAGCGTCTGGACGCCAACTACCGTCTTAACGGACGAAAGGCAACCCTCCAGGACCTCGCCGAGGCCACTCAGCCATCTCCGGATCTCTTCAAGTATCTCGAGTCGATTTCGGAGTTCAAGGTGTTCTCCAAGAACCACATCCTGTTTCAGCAGGGCGATCCGATACGACGCCTCTATATTCTGCGGACCGGATGGGCGCATCTGACGACGGGCTCTGCCGCGGGAGAGGAGCGCTTTCTTGGCCCGATCCACTGTCTTGGAGTGGAGGGTATTACCCGAGACGGAGTGTGGGGCGAGACGTGTACGCTGCTTGGTCGTGCTGAGGTGCTTGAGAAATCCCTGGCAAAGCTCCGACAGAATCCCGAGTTCCGTGAAGCAGCTCTCTTGGCCTTCGGGAAGGTGTCAGGCAAACAGCCGGAACTCAGAGCAAAAACATCGCTTCCCGTGATTCAGGCGCAGCAGCGCCTGATCGAGACCGGTCTGGTCGACGGCACTAATCTGCTTCTCATGGACATGGAAATGTGTGTCCGTTGCGGGAACTGTTCTTTGGCTTGTCACAAGGTACACGGCCAGTCCCGGCTTGTCAGGCGAGGCATTCACGTTGAGCGCCCGACTTCGATTGCGAAGGTTAGCAAGCCGCAGAGTCTGTTGTCCCCCTCAGTTTGCATGCATTGTCAGGACCCGGAGTGCCTTACTGGTTGCCCAACAGGCGCGATTCAGCGGCTGGCTGGAGGCCAGGTTGATATCGACCCGAAGACCTGTATCGGATGTGGTGACTGTGCAACACAGTGTCCCTACAATGCGATATCCATGGTGCCTCGAAAGCGAGCGGCAGAAACCGCCGAGGGTTGGATCGGGTTCTGGAAACTCGCCCCCGAGCCTCTTCCCGCGGCGGTTGAACAAACCGACGAGCTGCTTGCCGTCAAGTGCAACCTTTGTGCTGGTACCGGCCTCAACCCTGTCGGATCGCAGGAGCCCGCGTACAGTTGCGAAGAGAATTGTCCAACGGGCGCTCTTCTACGCGTTAACCCGCATATCTACTTCAAAGAGGTGGGCAACATCGAGAACCTGATTAGTCGGGACACAACCCACGGAATCGCTCGTCGGGTTTCGCATCGTGACCGATTGAAACAGGCAATGCACGGAATCGGGTTGCTGGTGACTCTCGCCCTCACTGGCCTGACTCTCCTGGGGATCGCGAACTATGGCCTTGCAAAACCACTCATTTCGACGTGGCTCAACATTCGATGGATGACCGGACTTGTCGGGTTGATCGGCATTGCCGGAGTGATGGCCTACCCGGTCAGACGGCAGGTCTATCGGCGTCGGGCGGGTCCGCTTCGGTACTGGCTGCTTCTCCACGGTTATCTTGGCGTTATCGCGGGAATTGTTCTGCTTTTGCACGGCGGTAATGGGTCGGGAGGTCTGCTCACGACGCTCCTCATGATCTCCTTCGATTTGGTGATCGCAACCGGAATTTTTGGGATCGCGACGTACTACTTTATCCCAAGACTGTTGACAAGAATCGAGGAGCAGCCCCTGCTCATGGAGGATCTCGTGGCCCGACGCGACGAGCTCAGGCAGGAGATTGCGGTGACCCTGGCCGCGCTTCCCGAGACGGGCCGAACGCTCATCCAGCGTCACGTCGCGGCTAAGCTCTTTAGCCTCGCTTATCTCTTTAGACAGTACCTCAGAAAACAGTCGCTCGATGGACAAATTACCGTTGCTGTCAGTAGTATAACAGCATATAGCTCAGGTTTTACCTCAGATGAACAGGCTAAGTTGATGGAAGCAAGTGAGAAACTAGCGATTCTGCGGCGCGTGGAGGGGCTGGTATACCTCCACAAAGGTCTCAAGCTTTGGCTCTTGCCGCATGTTCTCATGACGTCGCTCATGCTGGCGCTGATGCTGGTTCACATCATTCAGGTTGTTTATTTTGCGGTGCGCTGAGCGGAGCTTTGTTTTCGGGTCTCCCAGAATATTATGTCGAGAAGATTCCTGATAGTCCGCAGAGACCTGAATCTGGATCAGGTCTTGATTGAGAGCGAGGGGCTGACGATCGGGCGCCTGACAGGTAACGACCTCGTTCTGAATCATCCGACCGTTTCCCGGACTCAGGCTGGTATTAAGGAGATTGGTGGCGAGTTCTGGATTTTCAATCTATCGAGCGCAAACGGCACCTTGCTCAATGGCGAGTTGATCGAAAAGGTGCCGCTTGCAGACGGAGATGTGGTTCAGATCGGTCCCTTCATTCTGACGCCACGCTTTCATGACGCTGACCTGTTGATTGAGGTCGAAGTGACCGTCAATCTCTTGCCGGTTGAAGCTCCGGCGGCGGGAGCGTTTGACAAGCAGGGAGATTCCGGAAGCACGGTCATCCTCAAGCTGCCGGCATACAAGCAGCCAGTCAAGGCGCCAACCCTCATGACGATGCGGTTGTCGGATATGACCGGAATGCTCAATTCGGAGGTTCCGGGTATCGACGACCAGGCGCTCAAGGTCTTCTGGGAAAAGAGAAAGCGGGAGGCTGGCAAGCTCACCTCCGAGTCGCCCCTTCAGCCAAAAGGGCGAATTCGTCTCGGTAAGGCGCAATTTAACTGGCGACCGACACTCGATCTGCAGCGCGCCTGGCCAAAGTCGCTGTTGGCCTGGGGAGCAGTCATGGTCACCCTCGGGTCGCTCCTCGCAGTGTTGTTGTATCTCGAGGCTTTCTCACCCGCGCCGTTATCGACCGCTCACGCCAGACAGAACCTCACTGTCGAACCGACGATAGCGATCAAGGCGAACGCCAATTCGTGTACCAGTTGCCACTCACTCACCGGCTCGATGCAACAGAACTGCACTTCCTGTCATACGACCGATCACTTTTTACCCCGCATTTCGGATGCCCACGAGAAGGTGCGACTCGACTGTCTCGCCTGTCACACTGAGCATCAGGGGACAGGTTTTCGGCCGGCTCTGGTTGCAAATACATCGTGTGTCAACTGTCATCGCGACGGGAGTGGGGTCATGTCACCGAAAACGGGCAAAGCGCTCCTGACGCCCCACGGTGGAACGCTTGGTTATCCCGTCGTTAGCGGGGAATGGACGTGGTCGGGAGTGTCAGAGCGTCAGTGGGAGAAGAAGGGCTTAACGGGTAAGGCAGGTGACTTCCACGTCAAAGAACAGTTCCACCTCGTTCACCTTGGGGGAAGGCAGCAGGGACGAAGCAACTGTTCGGATTGTCACAGAGCCGGTTTCGACCGTGAGAAGTTGCTGGTCGGCGTTCGCGAATCCTGTGCCGGTTGCCATTCTACTGATGCCTCACGGGCTACTGATGCCTCAGGTGCTCGCGCGGGGGCAACGGTCCCGGGGGTCTTTGAAGGTGCAACCGCTGCTGCGCCAAGTTGTGTCTCTTGCCACTCTCAGCATGGAGATGAGCGGAATTCGACAGCTGGGATTCGTAGAATCAGTCTCGATTGATCAGTATGAAGTGGTCTCAGTACATTTTGACGATGCTCCTCCTCGGGGTCCTGACGGCTCTCAGCCTGACCTTGAATTTTAGCCCGGCCTACGGCGCCCTGCCTTGGTACCTTTGGCTGACGTGTGCTGCTGTAGTCAGCGTCTTTGGCGCTGGCTGGCTGGCTCTCGACACCATGAAGACCCAACGGCGTCTGAGAGTTGACGGCCTCCCAGGAGCATCGGCCTCCGCGACACCGATTGCGGAGGCGCCGAGGGGCACGGCGGTCGATCCGGATGGTCCCTCGTACCCTCATCCCGTGATCAACGTGCAGACCTGTATTGGGTGCCACGCATGTGTCGACGCGTGCCCGCACGACGTGCTCGCAATCTCCAATGGGAAGGCCACCCCGATTGCGGTTGAGCAGTGCATGGAGGACACCAGTTGCCAGGTCGAATGCCCGACGGTTCCGAAGTCTTGTGTCGTCTTCAACACGACCAAGAAGATTCCCGCTCGTAAGGTTCCCCAACGCGATCAACACTTCAAAACCAACGTCCCCGGGATCTATCTCATCGGCGATGTCTCTGGTGTCCCCCTCATCAAGAATGCGATCAACGAGGGTGGCTCCGTGGTCGATTCTGTGGTTGAGGATCTTCAGAACGGAGGTAGCGAGGTGGCCGGTGAGTATGACCTGGCCATCATCGGTCTTGGACCCGCCGGCCTGTCTGCCGCTGTTACGGCGCAGCGGCGTGGATTGAAGTACGTGGCTCTCGACCAGGAACAGGTCCTCGCCACCATTCAACAGACCTATCAGGCTGGCAAGTATGTCTACTTTAATCCCGCCGAAAAGCCGGCCGCCGGTGGCCTCACGCTTGACGGCCCGGGTTCAGCCAAGGAAGAGATGGTTTCGACGTGGCTCGAAACAGTGCGCCTCAACAAGGTGGCAATCAATGAGTACGAAAGCTGCAAGAGTATCAAGCCCGTAGATGGGAGCTTTGTTGTTGTCACGGAAAAAGAGGCCGGCAGGCAGAAGAACGAGTACCGTGCACGTCGCGTCCTGCTTGCGATTGGGAATCGCGGGACACCGATGAGGCTCCGTGTTTCCGGCGAGGATCTCACCGTGGTCGTGACGCCAACCGTCGCTGTCGCCCCACCGTTCTGTACCAAGTGCGGCGCGAGGAGCATTGCGGTCAATCGATTCTGTCAGGACTGCGGCGAGCCCCTGGTCGGCCGTGTTCCTGAGCCGTTCGAGGACCAAAAGGTCAAGTTCAAGCTAAGCGACCCAAATCAGTACGAGGGCAAACACCTCATGATAGTTGGCGCGGGTAACTCTGCGATCGAGGCAGCCGTTGATCTCGCCGCCTTCCGTTCACCAGATGGGACTGCGATCACGGGTTGGCGCGACAATCATGTAGCTCTCGTAGTCAGGAGTGATTTCAAGGGCGATCTGAAACTCGGCAACAAGATGCTGGTCTATGACTGCATTGATGCGGGTCGAATCAAGGCCTTTTTCGGTATGACCATCAAAGAGATTACGGCCGATGAGGTGACCCTCATGAACGCCCGCGAAAGAGACGCCAAAACGGCGAAGGAAGCCGCCCGCCTGAAGAATGATTATGTCTTCGCGATGATCGGTGGCGAGAAACCCACCAAGTTCCTCGAAAGCCTTGGAATCAAGATCGGCTGAAGCTCTCAAGCCTTGGCGAATTCGGTGCGCAATCGTTCGAGCAGCTTCTTTGTGGCGCGAATACCATCGGGCTCGCTCAGCTTCTTGCCCTCGTACTCAATCCCGAGGTGCCCGTGATAGCCGCCATCGAGGACGATCTTCAGCATCTTCCGGTAGTCAGTTCTGATTTCGTTCCCCTGATCGTCAAAGTCATGCGATTTGGCGCTGACCCCCTTGGCAAATGGCATCATCTCGCGGACTCCGAGATACCTGTCATATATCTGGCCATTGCCCAGACTGAAATTGCCAAAGTCGGGCAGCGCGCCGCATCGCGCGTGATTGACCTTCTTGATGACTCCGGTGAGCCACGCGCCGTTTGATGATAACCCCCCATGGTTCTCGACAATGACGTTGATCTTGTGACTGCCACCAAACTCCGTCAGCCGCCGCAGACCATCCGCAGCTAGCGCCATCTGTTCCTCGTAGCTGCCGGTACTCTGGGCATTGACCCGGATCGAATGACATCCGAGAAACTGGGCCGCTTCAACCCATGGATAGTGATTCTCAACTGCCTGGCGCCGCTTCGATTCATCCGGATCCCCCAGTGCACCCTCTCCGTCAATCATGATCAGAAGTATCCTGACCCCGAGATCGCGGGCACGTTGTCTGAGGTCAGTAAGATACGGCTTGTCCCTCGCCTTGTCTTTGAAGAACTGATTGACGAACTCAACAGCCTCGATGCCGTAGTCCTGCTTCGCCGTTTTTGCGAAGTCGAGGTTGTCGAGCTGTTTGGCAAAGAGCGTACGGTGGAGCGACCACTCAGCAAGTGAGATCTGAAACGGCAACTTCCCCTTAAGGATCGGAGACGAGTGCGTCGGCAGGGAGAAGAGACTGGCGCCGGCCAGCGCGGCGCCTGACTGGATGACGAAATTGCGGCGATCGGGAGAGTGGGCCATTTCTTGATTCATTCCTCGGATTGCAAATGGAGTAGTTGTTTGTCCGTTCGAGCGAGAGTCTATGATCATCCGTCTTGCCGCGCAAGCGAGAGCCTCTGGTCACGGCGACTTTTCGGTGCCTCCAGTCTCTTCCGTCAGATCAAGTAGTGAAGGTTGATTGAAGAACTTGCTCGGTTTCTTCAGGTGACGGGCAAACTTCGGCTTTCCCGTCATATCAAGTTCGTTCTGCTCGAGGTTTGTGAGAATCTCGCGGGCCCGCTCGATTACCGTTTGTGGAACGCCTGCCAGCCGTGCGACCTCGATTCCGTAGCTCTTATTGGCGGGGCCGGGAATGACACGGCGCAAAAAGACGATCTCATCGTTCGCTTCCGAGACTGCCACCTGGTAATTCCTGACGCCGGGTCGCATCTTCGCCAGTTCCGTCATCTCGTGATAGTGCGTTGCAAAAATCGTCTTTGCCGCGTGATGAGGATCGTCGTGAATGTACTCGGCGATCGCCCAGGCAAGGGACAAGCCATCAAACGTTGCCGTCCCGCGACCCACTTCATCCAACAAAACGAGACTGCGAGCGGTCGCCGAGTTGAGGATATTCGCCGTTTCGATCATCTCGACAAGAAAGGTCGAACGACCTCTGGAGAGATTGTCGGAGGCGCCGACCCGGGTAAAGATGCGATCGGTCAGCGCCAAAGTTACAAGAACAGACTTGCCGCGCTTATCAAAATGCGAATTCGTAAAATCAATTTTTGTCGAAGCCGTGTAATCATCTGTGCCGCGATTAATAACAAACTCGCCTGTATTTTTTATCGAGTAAGTTCCTATTAAATTTCCATCAGGATCAAAAAAGGCGGCTTGTTTAACCGTCGGCGTTGATGTTAGAGTGATTTGTTTAGAAAAGCGCCCGTCGTAAGTGATTTTATCAATCATCTCATCTAGCTCCTGGCTTAAATCCGCGCGCGCGATAAAAGTATCAAAGGCCTCCCAGTTTAAGAAAAACACCCTATAAAAAATTCCCATAGAGACCGTTATGATCGCAAGGACAGTGACCATCTCGATTAGAGAAAAACCTTTTTTCTTTCGCAATAGATAAAGCATAGAAAGTCTTAAAAACCTTTTTTAGGC
>JANNRD010000113.1:0-4179 GCA_031401095.1 Acidobacteriota bacterium | reverse complement strand
CTTCCTTTGCTCCTAGCCTTCGCGCAGGACTCGCCGGGCTGCTTCGTCACCAACAATCGGCACCTTGACTGACTTACCCTGATAGGCACGGATAAGTAACAGGACCCAAAGGCCAAAGACTCCGCAACCCGCCAAGAGGATGACACCGTTGATGAGGAGTTCGAGCGGCCGTGCGATCTGTCCTGCGGCTTGCCCAATCATCTCGAGCCCAAATATGCCGGCGACGCTGATCAGACCGAGAAGGAGGCTCTGGATTGCGTGATAGCGAACGAACCTATCTTCTTTTTCCACCAATAACATGATGACAGGCGTTATTGGAGGAACCATGATCAGGTATGAGAGGACCGCCGCAATATTCGGCTCGAGACCGCTCGTTGGTCGACGTGAGACACTGGTCCAAGCGTTTCGGTCGTCCATGACTGCTACCCCCTCCTTGCATCGGTTCGACGCTGTTCAAGATGCTATGACCTCGTCACCCCGGTGTCAACGCAGGGGGGGGGCGGCGCAGTGCCGGGGTGTGGAAACCGGAACGGAGAGCAGGGACTGAAAGGACGACAAGTGGCCTGCCAGGGTTCGAGCACATTTGACTGTTAGTCGTTTTTGCGGTCTCATGCTTGGTCGCGCAACGGCTGCCAGCCCCTCTGGAGAGAGCTGAACAAGAGTCAGCTACCATCGTAAAGGCAGTCAGTTAGCTCCGCTGTGGAAGACAACTTGATGACTGAAAAAACAGAAGACTGCTCCGAGAGTCAGGTTAACACCGTCTTCTGGCGAGTAGAGGGCAGCCTCCTCAATATCGATGCTCTCCGTCCAGTCGCGTACTTCACGTGGAACTCTCAAAGCTTCTCGGAGAGATGGCAACGTCGTGGCGGCCTCTTTCTGCTGGCCTTGTTGCGACCAGTGCTCTACGCGATCGACCGGGTGTTCGCGACACGGGTCCTCCATACCCTTCTGCGGGGTGTCAGCCGTGACCGCCTCGACCTTCTCGGCGAGGAGTACTTCCACTCCGTTCTCAAACCCAGGCTTAGGCAGGAGGGGTTGACCAGGCTGGCCCGGTTACAGGAACAAGGGCGTCGGGTTGTGCTGGTCAGTCAGGGTCTGGATCACATTATGCGGCCTCTTGCCGCGGACCTTGGAGTGGATCAGATCATCTCGAACCGGCTCGAGTTCCGGGATGGATTGGCGACTGGGCGCCTCCTCACTCCGGTCGTCAGACCAAGGCAGTTTCTTGCACGGATAGTGGGGAGGAAGGCCGACGGTCAGATCGGCCTTGCGAGACTTTCGGCAAAGCTCGGGTTCGCGCGGCAACCCAAGGCCCTGGTCGCTGCGATCGCCCGGACGAACCCAACTCTTCTGCGACGAAACGGTCGCCTTGTTCTGTTTGAACCGCACGACATCGGCCGCCCCCTCTCTCTGGCGAAGGCCTTACGGGGAAAGAATGTCCTTCTCATAGGGGTAACGGGGTTTATCGGCAAAGTCTGGCTGGCAAAGTTGCTCCGAGACCTCCCGGAAACCGGCAAGGTCTTCCTCCTCATCAGAAATCAGCGACTGACAACCGCGCAACGGCGATTTGAGAGAATCGTTGAAGAGTCGCCAGTATTCGACGAGCTGCACGAGAAGTTTGGTTCCGATCTCTCACGGTTTATCAGCGAAAGGGTCGAGGTGGTCGCCGGTGATATCACTCTTCCGGGCCTCGGACTGAGCGACGAAGCACAAGTCAGACTGGCCAGCCAACTCGACCTGATCGTCAATAGCGCGGGCTTGACCGATTTCAACCCCGACCTGCGCCAGGCAATTGCAATCAATATCGATGGAACAGTCAATCTTCTGGACTTTCTCGAGAGTTGTCAGAAGGCTGCGTTGCTTCATCTTTCGACGTGCTATGTCGTGGGTCTCCGTGACGGGCGTATTTCCGAAGAGCTGATCCGAGACTACAATCCACTGGATAATCGGGATTTCATCGCCGCCGAAGAGCATGGACGACTCAAGGAGATGGTCGTCGAAATCGAAGCGAAGGCTGAAGGAGCGGAGATTTCGGCGCAGTTGCATCGTCAGGTCCTGGCGCGCAGTCAGAAGGTTCTCAATGAGGCCGAGCTCAAGGCCCACCTCCGAAAAGCCCGCTCGCGTTGGGTCCGCAGCGAGCTGACCGACCTCGGGATGCAGCGTGCGGTCGAACTCGGCTGGCCGAACACCTACACCTTGACCAAGAGCGTTGCCGAGTCTCTCATTGCGGAGCGCGGTGCGAACCTGCCGATCGCGATCGTCCGGCCCTCGATTGTCGAGACGTCGACGCATGACCCATTTTGTGGTTGGAATGAAGGGGTCAACACATCAGCGCCTCTCTCGTACCTCCTCGGAACCTATTTCCGACAACTGCCCTCGAACGCGCGGAAGTGTCTCGATATCATTCCGGTCGATCTTGTCTGTCGAGGTATGCTGCTCATCGCGGCAGCGCTCGTCGAGCGAAGACACGATCGCCTTTATCAACTGGCGACGTCGGCGACCAATCCGTGCAACATGCGACGCTCGATAGAGCTCACCGGGCTGGCTCACCGCAAGCACTATCGCGCTCAGAATGATTTTGAGTATCGGTTTCTCTCGATGTTCGATTCGATTCCAGTCTCGAAGGAGAGGTATCAAAAGCTCTCAGCTCCAAGGCAGAAGGCCGTGGTCCAGGCTCTTCGGCGCATCACAGCGCCGCTCCCCATGGCACGATCACCTCTTGTTCGGCGCGAGCGCGATCTTGATCGTGTCGAGAAGCTGATTCAGCTTTACGAGCCGTTTATTCTGCACAACGTCTACGTCTTTGAAGCAAAGAATGTCGAGATCTTGTCGGCACAGCTTCCACCCGAAGAAGCCGAGAGCTTCAGGTACGACGCAACTGCGATCGACTGGTGGGACTACTGGATCAATATTCACATTCCGGCATTGCGGAAGTGGTCTTACCCGATAATCGAAGGGCGCCCCATCGAGACGCGCCTGCCCAGGTCCTTCCAACTCTCGCCGGAGACATCGGTCGCGATCATCGGACCCGCGAGCCGCCTCGCCGATGAGTCAGTAGGAAGCTAGAATAAGTTATGGCAATTTTCATAACCGGCGGGACCGGTTATCTCGGGGCTCACGTCGCCGCCGCGCTTCTCGAAAGGCAGACGGAGTCGCTCAATCTGCTCGTCCGCGCGCGAACACAGCGGGAGGCCGAGCTTCGCTTGTGGCATTCGCTGCAACTTCATCTGGATTTCAATCGCTTTCACGATTACCTGCGTTCGCGAATCAGGGTTTTTCGTGGAGACCTTACATCCAAATGGTTTGGCCTCTCCACAGAAGAGTATCGGACCCTCGTCGAATCGACGGATTCAATCATCCACTGTGCCGCGTCGCTCAACCGGAGGAGTGAGAAGACCTGTCTCAACGTCAATCTCCGGGGCACACTCGAAGTCATCAAGCTGGCACAGGCGGCTCGCGATCTCCACGGGCTCCGGCGCTTCAGCCACGTCTCGACGGTAGCCGTCGCGGGACACCGCCAGAGCGAAGTCGTCCGCGAGGACGAATCCGTCGACTGGGATCGCTCTGACTACGACCCATACGCCCGGACCAAGAAGTTCTCAGAGCATATGGTCAATGAGCTTCTCCCGGACGTTTCTCATATCGTTCTGCGCCCCAGCATCGTTCTCGGTGACAGTCGCCACGCGGAAACGACGCAATTCGATATGGTGCGCTCGTTTGTGTTTCTCGCAGGGCTTCCCCTGCTGCCCTTTCGCCCGGACGACAGGATCGACATTGTCAACGTCGATTTCGTCGCTGACTCGGTCGTCGCGCTGCACCTCAAGGAGCGACCGCTTCACCACATCTACCATCTCTCGTCCGGCGAGGCTTCGCAGACCTTTCGCAAGTTGACGGACGCTCTGGCGCTGGAACGAAACAAGACGGGGCCGGTATTTCTCCCCACTTTCGAGGGCCCATTCAGGTCGATGGTCGACTTCCTCGCAAATCGCCGTGGGACGGCAGTTGGTTATGGGGCTTCCCTGCTCAAGGTCTTCATGCCCTACCTGACCTTCAACACGGTCTTCGACAATAGCCGTGTCGTTGAGGAGACGGGCACCGCACCCGTACCTTTTTCAGAGTACAGTTATCCGTTGCTCAGGTTCAGCCGGCAGGGCAACTTCAACTACCCATACGTTGACT
>JANNRD010000112.1:0-9977 GCA_031401095.1 Acidobacteriota bacterium | reverse complement strand
TGACGATGAATGAATTCAATCGCGCCAATATCGACGCCACGCGTAGGCTGTGAGACAAGCAAGAGCTTGGGGTGCAGGTCAAACTCCCGCCCGATAATCAACTTCTGCTGGTTCCCACCAGAAAGTACACGCACAGACAGTCGTGGATCAGGTGGACGAACATCAAAGTCTCGAAGCACGCGAGCCGTCTTGCCAGTGATCGCCACTTTGTCGAGGATCCCCAACCGTGAAGAGGCTATCGGCGGTCGATAGTGTGTCCCCAGAATGACATTCTCTGTCAGGTCAAACTCGAGAATCAGCCCGCGACGATGCCGGTCTTCCGGGATGTGAGCGACGCCAGATTCGATGATCTGTCGTGCCGTTAGCCGTCCAATCGGACGACCCTCGAGCGTGATGCTGCCGCTTGTCGCTCGACGCAAACCGGCAATTACCTCGATCAGCTCGGTCTGGCCATTCCCTTCGACACCTGCGACACCGACAATCTCACCGGCCCGAACATCAAAGGAAACGTCTGCGAGCCTCTCCAGTTTGTCATCAGCCCGAACGCCAGCGAGCCGCAGCCCCTTGACGGCGAGAACATTCGCACCCGGTTCTGACTTCTTCTTGTTAACCTGCAGAAGCACATCGCGGCCCACCATGAGACGGGCAAGCTCCGCTGCGTCGGTCTCGGACGTGACGCGTTCGCCAACGATGCGTCCATCACGCATGATCGTCACATTGTCCGAAAGAGCGAGTACCTCACTCAGCTTGTGCGTAATGATAATGATCGTCTTCCCCTGGTCACGCATCGACCGCAGGATGCGAAAGAACTCTTCGACCTCCTGTGGTGTCAGGACAGCGGTCGGCTCATCCAAAATGAGAATACGCGCGCCGCGGTAGAGGGCCTTGAGCACCTCGACGCGCTGCTGTTGACCGACTGACAAATCTTCAACGCAACGCGATGGGTCGATGTCAAAGCCAAAGTCCTTTGAGAGGCGGCGAATCTGCTCCTCCGCCTTCGTGAAGTCGATCCGGGCGGTGCTCCCGGGCTCCGCACCGAGGACGATATTTTCGAGAACGGTCATCGGCGGGACAAGCATGAAGTGTTGATGCACCATGCCAAGTCCGATCGCGATTGCATCGTGTGGCGATCCGATGTCGCAGCGCTTGCCGTCAATATGGATCTCACCCTCATCGGCTGCGTAGAAGCCGTAGAGGATCTTCATGATCGTCGATTTCCCTGCTCCGTTCTCACCGACGATCGCGTGAATCGTCCCCGCAGGAACCGCAAGGTCGATCTGCGAATTGGCGGCAACCGCGCCAAAGCGTTTGGTGATCCCGCGCATCTCGACGATATTCATTGACTCACCCGGCCCGCTCTCTTGCATCATTTCGCCATCGCGTCGGTGACCTTGATCTTCCCCGCTATGATCTGTCGCTTGGCCTCCTCGACACGATCAATCACTGACTGCGGAATCAATGCCCTGTTATGCTCATCAAGTGCATACGCGACGCCATCGTTCTCCAGTCCATAAACGTGCACCCCGCCCTGGAACTTTCCTTCCACCTCGTCTTTGATGACACTGAAGACAGCGTTGTCTATCCTCTTGATCATGCTCGTCAGGATGTACCCAGGCTTGACCCAGTTCTGGTTCGCATCGACGCCGATGGCGAACTTCTTGTAGGCCTCGGCTGCATCAAAAACGCCAAGACCCGAGTTGCCTGCTGCCTGAAAGATGACATCGGCACCCTGTTCGTACTGCGCATTGGCAAGCTCGCGCCCCTTCCCAGGATTGTTCCAGGCGGCATCCGTAATTCCAACATAATTCTGGAGCACGCGAATCCTCGGGTTAACGTAGCGCGCACCTTCTTCGTAACCCGTCTCAAACTTGTGGATCAGCGGAATGTCCATGCCACCAATAAAACCAAGAATTCCTCTCTTACTCGTGCAAGCCGCAATCATCCCGACCAGAAAAGAGCCTTCATGCTCCTTGAAAAGCAGGCTCGCAACGTTCGGCAAATCCGCAACTGAATCGATGAGGACGAAATGTAACTGCGGATAGTCACGCGCTATCTGCGTCACAATCGGCCCTTGAGAGAAGCCAACGCCAATCGTCGTCGTGTATCCGTACTGCGCGAAGGCGCGCAGGGCTGGTTCGACGGAACTTGGGTCTCCGGGCTCGACATCGCGGAGAAGAATTGGGAGCTCCGCCTTCGCTCGCAGCACACCCTGATAGGCGGCAGCGTTGAACGAGCGGTCGTCCTTGCCGCCGATATCGAAGACGATTCCGACCTTCACTCTTGCATCACTAGCTTCGGAAGCGCTCCTCCCCGCCGCACAGCCTCCAAAACCAGCAGTCATGCCAGCGGTCATGAAGATTATCAATGCGAGACTTCCAAGGAAGGACCTAGGCATCTTGCAACACCTCCCTGATCAGCGGCTGAGCTGAATAATCAGCTTCTTCGATTCGGTACGCTCGACGAACTCGCGTCTGCATCTCATGAAATCGTCCTTCATCGTTAAAATGAGCTGTCAGAAGACGATCACCTGCGGCAACGCGTTCCCCGAGCTTGACGTGAAGTTCAAACCCGACACTGTGGTCGATTGGGTCCCCGAGTCGTCGCCTTCCCCCGCCCCAGTCCATGACCAGTCGACCAATCTCATCCGTCGCCAGTAAAGTCACAACCCCGCCCTGCTCGGAGGTAACCGCTCTCTCGTGCGTCGCCTTCTTCATTCGATCCGGCTCATCCAGCACCCTTGGATCGCCCCCTTGCGCCTCGATCACCTGGCGAAACCGCTCGAGCGCCCGGCCCGACGTAATCGCTTCCCGCGCAGATGAGCGCGCGTCTTGCAGGTCTGCAGTCGAACCGCCGACCATGAGCATTTGCGCGGCAAGTTCAAGTGAAAGCTCAGCGAAGTCTCCGGTCAGATTGCCGCGCAGGGTTGCGATGGCCTCCCTCGTCTCGACCGCATTCCCCACCCAACGCCCAAGAGGTTGATTCATCTCTGTGATCAGCGCGATGACCCTCTTGCCCATCCGCCGGCCGACGTCGATCAACATGCGCGCGAGCTTTCGCGCGTCTTCCGTCTCCCGCATGAAAGCGCCACTCCCAACCTTGACATCAAGAACGAGCCCATCGATTCCTTCGGCTATCTTCTTTGACATGATCGACGCGCAGATCAACGGCGGGCTCTGGACAGTTCCGGTTACATCTCGCAGGGCGTAGAGTTTTCGATCTGCCGGGGCTATTTCGCGCGTCTGACCGATGAGCGCCAGCCCACAGCGCTTGAGTACATCGCGAAACTCCGCGAGTGTCAGGTCGGTGCGAAAGCCCGGGATCGCCTCAAGCTTGTCGAGAGTTCCGCCGGTGTGGGCGAGGGCCCGTCCGGAGATCATCGGAACGGCAAGCCCGCAGGCTGCGGCAATCGGCGCGACGACAAGCGACGTTTTGTCGCCGACTCCGCCAGTTGAATGCTTATCCACCTTCGGAAGCGGAATATCCGGATGCGTCAGCACGTCGCCGGAGTAGAGCATCTCTTCGACCAGAGCCTGCGTCTCGGCTTCCGTCATCCCCTTGAGAAAGACGGCCATGAGCCACGCCGACATCTGGTAGTCCGGAATCTCATGACGCGTGTACCCGCGGATGAGCAGGGCGATCTCGTCGCGCGAGAGTTCGCCTCCGTCTCGCTTCTTCTCGATCAAGTCTTGTGGGCGCATGAAATCAGTGCAACCGCCTCCGCGGAGATTGCCTCACCGCGTCCGACAGCATCCAATCCCTCGTTTGTCTTGGCTTTGATATTGATCTGTTTTGGCGAGATTGCCAAGACCGCGCTGATTCGGGTCCGCATCGCGGACACAAACGGCGCCATCCGTGGCTGCTCCGCAAAGATAGTAGTGTCGACATTCTGGATCTCGAACCGCTCGGCCTTGAGCATCTCCACGACGCGCGCCAGAAGCACGAGACTGTCCACTCCGCTGTATTCCGCATCCCGGTCTGAGAAATGGTTGCCGATATCGCCCAGCCCCGCCGCTCCGAGAAGCGCATCACAGATCGCGTGAATCAGACTATCACCGTCCGAGTGACCGAGAAGCCCTCGCTCGAAAGGAATCTCGACCCCGCCAAGAATCAGCTTTCGACCCTCAACCAGACGATGGATGTCATACCCGATACCAACTCTGTACATGATTCCTCAAGTGCGCAAGTCGTCTCGCGAAGTGCACGCCGAAAACCAAACCTCTACTGCAATTGACCCTGCTCAAACATCAGTTTCGCCAGTGCGAGGTCCTCGCGCGTCGTGATCTTGAGATTGCCCGCCGAGCCCTCGACCACGGCAATCGGGACGCCGAGCCGCTCGACGAGCATGGCATCGTCAGTCAGTGAGTCAGGCGGCACCCCGGCCAATCTTGCATCCGCGTTAGCCCTGCATAGGAGTTCGTACTGAAATGCCTGCGGTGTCTGCGCCCGATAGATGCGATGCCGTTCGAGGGTTCCCTTGATAAAACCGGCCTCGACCTCTTTGATCGTATCAGTCGCCGGCTGGGCAACAATCGCGGCGCCGACAGCTTGCGCTCGTCTGACAACTTCGGAGATCACCTCCGGCGTCACGAAAGGGCGGACAGCATCGTGAACAGCGACGATATCGGGAGAGAGATCGGCGATGGCCTCGAGCGCGTTGCGAATTGATTCGCTCCTCTCACTTCCGCCCCTCACAAAACGGAGCGGCTTTCTCAAGTGGAAACGGCTCGCGCGTCTTTCAAAGTCGGCAAGGCTCTCGGCGGCAAGAGCAACACAGACGAGATCAATCTCCGGACAAGCCTCAATCTGCCGAATCGTGTGAATGAGAATTGGCGCGCCAGCAATCTCTATAAACTGCTTGGGCACGCTGCCGCCGAGCCGGCTGCCAGTGCCTGCCGCGGGAATGATAGCGATATTCATGGAGTGCAAGAAAGCCAAAGGGCAAGCCATCAAGGGCAGACATCTCGTCGCTCTGCCACTGATTCTTGGCCCCCGACCGATCTCTTCAAGATTCGATTGCCGATGGCACGACTGGTGGAGTGCTGCGACCCTGGCGAGCATCGCGTGGATCTCGATGTTCACGCTGATCGGCGCGCGTCTCGTCAGCGCGTCCAAAAATCATCTTGCCCGCCGTCGTCTGCAAAACGCTGGTCACGATGACGTCGACATTCTTACCGATCAGGCGACGTGCATTGTCAACGACAACCATGGTCCCGTCGTCGAGATAGGCGACGCCCTGGTTGTACTCCTTACCCTCTTTCAAGACAAAGACGCGCATGATCTCACCCGGCAAGACTACCGGTTTGAGGGCGTTGGCCAGTTCGTTGATGTTGAGTACCTCGACACCCCTCAAATGAGCTACTTTATTGAGATTGAAATCGTTAGTGACGATTGGAGCCTGCAACTGCTTGCCAAGTTCGATCAACTTTAGATCAACCTCGCGCACTTGCGGGAAGTCTGCATCGTGGATTTGGACCCGGAGCCCCTGGTTCTTCTGAATGCGCTGGAGGATGTCGAGCCCCCTCCGCCCACGGTTGCGCTTTGCCGAATCTGACGAATCGGCAATCTGCTGCAACTCACGCAGGACGAATTGCGGGACGAGAATTGTGCCGCCGAGAAAGCCCGCCTCCGCAATATCAGCAACTCGCCCATCGATGATGACGCTCGTGTCGAGAATCTTGAAGCTCTGTTTTATGCCCTTATCGCTGAGCAGCCCGCCAAGCGCTGATAAATCCAGATAGTCTCCCTTCGCTGCCCCGACGAGGAGTCCAACGTAGGCCATGAAGAGAGTCAGCGAGAGCGTCAGAAAGGAACGGACCGGGGGGTCCCACTGTTGGGCCGAGATGAGAAACCCAATCAGCGTTGATCCAACGATGCCGAGAGTCGAACCAACAGCAGCTCCGATCAGCGTTTTGAGCGAGGCCCTTCGGATCCGCAGTTCAAAACCGATGATCCCGCCAGCGAGTATCAGCCCGGTAATGGCTGACAGCATCCGTGATCCGCCCGGAATGCTGAGCTCTCTGCCGATGCTCTCGGGCAACGGGGAAATGAGGAAGCCTGCTGTCACGAGAATCAACGTGAAGACCGTACGAATGATGATGATGTCTGCTTGCATACATTTTCCGCCTAAACCAATACCGCGCCTCTCGGAGAATGTGAGGGGGCTGACGTTGGGACGGCCGACTTGTCAGGTAAGCTGATTTTGCGCGACTTAACGGGCCGGATTGTAGCACGCACGGTGAGCCGTTCCTAGCGGTTTGGTTATGCACCGCCGAGACCACCGCCAGTTGAGGGATACTGGAATTCAAAAGAGAGCGTCAAACGCTTCGATCACGGACCGAACCCCGATGATCTCGAGAGACTCGTCAGGTTCCAGTCCCTGAACATTGTTCAATGGCATAACGATGCGGCGAAATCCCATGCGCGCTGCCTCCCGGACTCGCATCGCGGCGTGTGAGGTGGCGCGGACCTCCCCTGCCAGGCCAACTTCGCCAAAGAGAATCGTCCGCGCCTCAATCGGGATGTTCCTGAAACTCGACGTTACGGACGCGACTATGCCCAGATCAACCGCCGGTTCGTCAAGCGTCAGTCCGCCTACGAGGTTGACAAAGATGTCATCGCCCGAAAGATGGAATCCAAGTCGCTTCTCCAGCATGGCAACGAGCAAAGCAACTCTCCCAGCCTCGACCCCAACCGTCGTTCTCCTCCCCGTCCCAAACTTGGACGAGTTGACCAAAGCTTGAATCTCAACCAGCATTGGTCGCGTGCCCTCCATCGCCGCAATCACCGCTGAACCTGAGGCGCCGATCGGCCGCTCGCTGAGGAACATCTCGGAAGGATTCGGCACCCCCTTCAGCCCGGCGCCCGTCATCTCGAATATGCCGAGCTCATTGACCGCGCCAAAACGATTCTTGGTCGCCCGCAAGACCCGGTGGTTGTGATGGCGCTCGCCCTCAAAATAAAGAACGGTGTCGACGATATGCTCCAGCACTTTCGGACCGGCGATCGCCCCCTCCTTGGTGACGTGACCTATGAGAAAGACTGGGACCGTGGTCTTCTTGGCAAGAAGTAGAAACTGGCCCGCTACTTCTCTCACTTGTGAAACGGATCCCGGAGCACTCTCAATCCGCTCCGTGAAGACTGTCTGGATAGAGTCGATAATGATCGCACGCGGCGAAAGCCGTGCGATCTCTTCGAGGATTCGCTCAAGGCTGGTTTCGGCAAGCAAGAAGAGTCCCTGGGGAGACAGGCCGAGCCGCTCGCCGCGCAGCTTGATCTGCCGTTCGCTCTCTTCGCCGGAAACGTACAGGACCGTGCCGTAGATCGCGCTCAGACTGGCCGCCACCTGCGCCATGAGCGTCGACTTGCCGATGCCTGGATCCCCGCCGACCAGAACCAGTGACCCTGAGACGATTCCCCCGCCAAGCACCCGGTCAAACTCTTCAATCCCGGTCTTATCCCGCAGGTCCGCCTGTGCTTCGATATCGTCAAAGGAGACCGACTGCGACGACCGGACCCGCAAACTGCCGCGGTTCGCAAGCGCACCCTCCTTCGCAGCCGGACGAGCCCGTTCCTCGACGTAGGAGTTCCAGGCACCGCAATCCGGACATTTGCCCAACCATTTGCTGGATTGATGACCGCAGGTCTGGCAGGAATAAACGGTGCGGTCTTTAGCTGACATGTGCGCATTCTAGCGCAGACAAAGGGTCTTCTCTACTCCTTCGGAGCGTAGTAACCCTGTCGTGCCCGCACCCTCAACTCGGGACGCCCCTCGATTCGTGCGGTGATGCGCCGAAACCTGCCATCCGTGGCTTCATTGGTCGAGTAGTAGCCGAGCACATACTGGGACTGCAGCTCGCCCGCAATCTGGCGGAAGATGCTGTCGAGGTCTTCGAGCTTCCCCGGTAGAAAGGCGACGCCGCCGGTCTCGGCCGCGAGAGCGATCATCGAGTCCTGTCCCTTTTGGCTGATCTTGTTGAGTCGTATCGAAGGACCGCTCGGATTGATGGAATAGTAGAGACAGTCATTGCGCTGCAGTTCCCTCAACACCTCTTCAAGGCGAAATCGTTCGCTCTGATTGTCTTCGCCATCCGAGATAACGACCAGGACTCGGCGTGTGCCGGGCGCGGCATTCTTGCCCAGATACTGCGCGGCGAGTCCAATTGCATCAAAGAAGGCCGTTGGTTCCTTGGTTGGTGCGATTGACATTGCTCCGGCAACGGCGAGTTCAACGTCTTGCGTCCGCGACACAATCATCTTCGGTGTCAGCGAGATCGAGAAGACTGAGAAGAGGTCATCCGGTTTGGTGACGCTGCGCAGGAATCTCGAGGCGGCCTGTTGCTCGAAGCGAAAGCGTTCGTGAACGCTTCCTGAAACATCGAAGAGCAACGACAGCTCAACGGGAGTTTGGCCCGGCTGACCGAGGAGAGAGATAGCCTGCTTTTCGCCCTCTTCATCAAGTCGAAACTGCAGTGCGGTTAGATCCTTGACCGGTTCACCCGAGGCGTCAGTGACCGAGACCGGGACACTGACCAGATTCGAGCTGATGCGGATTGCTTCGATTGGCTCCTCGGCCGTCTCGCGCTGAGGCGCAGCTGGCTTCTGGATACTCTGTTGAGCCGGAGTGGTCGGTGTCACAGGTTCAGCGGGCTTCTGCTCTTTTAGCGGTTCGGTTGTCACCCGCCGTGGTCGGCCCTGCTGCTGTCCACTCTGTCTTCCGACTCCCGCGTCCGCTGCTCCGATCGATCCTACGAGAAGGAGCGCAGTCGAAACGATAACCCGCCACAATCGCGATCGCGACTCAGCACTGTGATGCATTGCTTCGCTCCCTGAATCGAGACCAGGTGAAGATGCCGAAGGAGGCGCAAGAGTCCCGCAACTTCGTCTGGCTCTTGCGCCTCAGCTGTGGTCCTTCTTTGGATCTAATTCCCCGGCCAGCCGAAAGGCACTCGGACCAGAGTGACTATGGCTTGCTCGCCGCCGATCTCTCCTGGCTGGGCTCTACAGCGCTGCTGACCGCTTTATTGACGGCGGGAGCTGGAGCGGGCGCGGTGAGACCGCGATTCACCAGTATTTTTACTTCGACTCGTCGGTTCTGCTGACGCCCATCCCGGGTCGCGTTGTCGGCAATCGGCTGCGCAGCCCCATAACCGAACGGGGTGATGATCCGGCGCAGCGGGATCATGTGATTCTCGGCGAGATAGCGAACCACCGAGTCCGCCCGCTGTTGGCTGAGCTTGCGATTGACGTCTGCCTTTCCATCAGCTGACGCAAACCCCATGACCTCGATGATGAAGCCACGTTCGCTCTTCGCCTGGTTGGCGATCTCATCAAGCGTCGCTTTCGCCTCTGGGAGCAGTTTGGCGCTATTGACCGGGAAGTTCACAACGGCGCCCTTTTTTGCCTCATACTCATCAAGGCTCGAGACGAGATTGCTGATCCGTTCGTTGGTCTGGTTGACACCGGCGAGGGCAGCATCCGCAGCTGCCTGTGCAGCTTTCGCCCCGCCGCGCGCCGAATTAGAAATCTGCTGAAGCTCTTCAAGCTGTCCTGAGAGGCGCTGCGAGTTCTGCTCGGCTTCGGCGAGTCGACCTTCAGCGTCCGTGACACGACCCTCAACCGGTGTCACGCGGGTTTCAACGGTCTTGGCGACAGCCAGGGCGTCATCAGTGAATCTCACTTTCTCAGCGATTAAGGCCCCGCTCGCGTCGCCGCGGCCTTCAATCTCGACCGAAAGGCCGCGCATGAGCTCGGTCATCGCATAGTTCCGCGGACGGCGAAAAGGATTTGCCTTCTTCTCCTCGACCTTCGTACTGTTCGTCAGGTTGACAATCACTTCCATCCCTCGTTCGTCCCGCATAATGAAGTTGTCGACATCGCGCCTGACAATGACCCCTCTGACTGTGTGTTTCTGCCCAGCGGGAAGGCGCAACACCTGCGGCGCGTCCTTTTGACCAGCCTTTGAAGGCTCCTGTGCCAGC
>JANNRD010000111.1:0-5700 GCA_031401095.1 Acidobacteriota bacterium | reverse complement strand
CGCGGGCGCCAGAAGGGCGAATGAGATCAACTGACCGCAAACTTCGTCAACGACAATCTGGCTGGCGTCCTTCTTGAGCAAGATGCGTTCAGCCCGGTTGGCTGCCCACGTCCCCACCAGGGCCAGCAGGACACTTGCCGTGATGATCGCGTTGAGCAGCAGGTGCGGCTCGAACTTCAATCCCGCGATCAATCCGTAACAGATCGCGACTCCAAGCAACGACCCAAACGTCCCCGGGGCGACTGGGATAAAGCCCAGACCAAGACCCGTCGCGATGACGATCGCGAGGCCATCGAGTGGTCCGCGAATCTCAAGCGATGTTGCCCTCTTCGACTGACTCATCGTCTCTCATTCAACCGACAACGCGCGCAACCAGATCGTATTCCTGCGCCGCCGTAATCTCTATTCGGACAAAATCTCCCGGTTGAGAATTGAACCCCGCCGGGACATCGTTGATCAGCACATGACCATCAACATCGGGTGCCTGCGATTCGAGCCGAGCCTGCAGCAACAATTCCGTCTCGTCGGAAATTCCTTCGAGCAAGGCACGAAACTGCTGACCCACAAGCGCCCGATTCTTCTTCTTCGAAATGCGCGCCTGCTCGCGCATGAGCTTTGCCCTTCTCGTCCGCATGACGCGCGCCGGCACTTTTCCGTCAAGCTCGTAACCGTGCGTCCCTTCTTCATCGGAGTAGGTGAAGACGCCGAGGCGATCGAACTCGACGTGCTTGAGAAACTGGAGCAATTCGTCGAAGTCTTCGTCGGTCTCACCCGGAAAGCCAACGATCAATGTCGTTCGCAGAGTGATCCCGGGAACGATTTCGCGTGCTCGTGCGAGCAACTTCTCAAGCATCTCTCGATTACCGCCACGTCGCATTCTCTTGAGCACCGACGCGCTCGCGTGTTGCAAAGGCATATCGAGATAGCTGCACACCTTCTCTTCCTCGGCCATCGCGTGGAGCGTCGTATCGCTGAGCGAATTCGGATAGGTGTACATGACTCGAATCCACTCAATGCCTTCGATGCTCGAGAGCGATCGCAGCAGGTCCGCCAGACTGTCCTTCAATCCGAGATCGATTCCGTACTGTGTCGAGTCCTGCGAGATGAGGACCAGTTCCTTGACGCCCTGGGCGGCAAGATTCTCAGCCTCACGCAAGATCGAGCCTGCGCGCCGGCTGCGAAACCGACCGCGCATCTGCGGAATGGCACAGAAAGCACACGTATGATCGCAGCCTTCGCCGATCTTCAGATACGCATAGTGCTTTGGCGTCGCGAGGATTCGCGGTGTGTCCTCATCGTAGAGATAGGTCGGCAGGCCGCGAGTCATCCAGGCGTTCGAGCTGACGAATGCTGCATCCTGCGCCGCTGCGGCAGCCGGGTCGACCGCCGCAATAATCTTGTCGATCTCGCTCGTCCCGAGGACAGCGTCGATCTCGGGGAGCTGGTTGAGCAGATCGATCCGGTAGCGCTCGACCAGACAGCCGGCGACGACCAGTCGCTTCAAATTAGCCGTCTCCTTGAGCTCGGCCATTTCAAGAATGGTGTTGATCGATTCCTGTTTGGCCGGCTCGATAAAACCGCAGGTATTGACGACGATGACATCTGCCGCCTGCCGATCAGTCGTCAGTTGATAGCCGTGTTTCGCAAGCTGCCCCATCATAACCTCGCTATCAACGAGATTCTTCGGGCAGCCAAGACTGACAAAACCTATTTTTCGAAATTCAGTTGACACTTAACTCTCTTGACCATCGCCTGGCGGAATTGCGTGGCGCGATTTGCCAAATCGCGCTACAAGATCACGCCGCTGCGGAGGACGCGGCCAAACCCCGGGCAGCGCGATTTTCCAATTCGCGCTACCTCATCGCCCGACCCTTTCGAGTTTGGCGTACTTCTCGATCATCTTCTTCAGGCCGTACCCCGGAAAGGTGATCGTCAGCTTGACGCTATCACCCTCACCTTCGCGCTTGACGATCAGACCCTGGCCGTATTGCGCGTGACGCACCTTCATCCCCGCTTTCAGTTCCGAGCCGCCACTCGGCTCTGCAATCTCTTTTGCGCGTGCTGTCTTGAAGACCTCCGGATCGATGTGCTTCCCTTTGCGAGCGAAGAAATCGCGGACGCTGTCGACATTATTGTACGTCTGCCCCTGATAGCTGCCTTTGCGTTTTGACCTGTCTTCGTCCCAGTCGCGCGCCTTGGGCTGTGCCGGCGCGGCTGCGCCGTGGTGCAGCCAGCTTGGTGAAATCGAGAAGTCCTCGATCAGCTTCTGCGGAAACTCGTTGAGAAAACGCGACGGATCCGCAGGAAGCTCTTCTCCATAGACGCGGCGCCTCGCGGCGTGTGTCAAATACAGATTCCTTTCCGCGCGGGTAATCGCCACATAACAGAGCCTGCGCTCCTCTTCAAGCTCCTCCTGACTGTCATTGACGCGCGAGTTTGGGAAGACGTTCTCCTCGAGACCGGCGATAAACACCACTGGGAACTCGAGCCCCTTCGCTGCATGAATGGTCATGAGCGTCACCTGAGCGGCTCCCGTGTAATCGTCAGTGTCGGCAACCAGCGCGGCGTGATCAAGAAAATCGCGCAGACTCTCGCCTTGTTCCTGGGATTCGGCCGCGGCGTTGACCAGCTCTTCGAGATTGAGCAAGCGCGCCCCCGCCTCGTCAGAGTTCTCTTCCTTCAATGAGCGCTCGTAACCGGTGTCGATGACCGCGGCTTTGACAATATCCGGGAGCGGTGTGCCTTCGGTCTTTGTCAAAGCAACCAAAGAGAGAATGATCTCCTTAAACGACCTCAACGCAGAGACCGCGCGCCCGGGTAAGAGCTGCTGCTCGATGATCGTCGCGATCGCCTCCCAGGGCGTGATACCAGCCTCCTTTGCCCGGCAGTCGATCTCTTCGAGGGTCGACTTCCCGATCCCGCGCACCGGCGTGTTGATGACCCGTAGAAGAGCGATCGAATCGGTTGGATTAAGCGCCAGTCTGAGGTAGGCAATGACATCCTTGACCTCGGCGCGCTCATAAAAGCTGAAGCCGCCAACCAGGTTGTAGCGCAGACCGGCTCGCCGACAGGCCTCCTCAAAGAGGCGGGACTGCGCATTCGTCCGGTAAAGTACCGCCGCGCGTGTCCCCGGGTCGCGCGCCAGATGCTCCTCGATCTTGCGCACGATCCAGCGCGCTTCAGCATCGCCGTCGACTAATTGTGCATAGCCGATCTTCTCGCCTTCGGCCGCCTTTGTCCGCAGCGCCTTATCAAACCGCTGTTTGTTATTCGAGATAACACCATTCGCGGCTTCCAGAATGCGGCGAGTCGAGCGGTAGTTCTCTTCCAGCTTGACCATCCTCGTTCCGGGGAATTCATCTTTAAAGCCGAGGATGATGTTGAAATCGGAGCCGCGCCAGCCATAGATCGCCTGCGATTCATCGCCGACGACACAGAAGCTGCGGTCTTGCCAGAAATCGTCCGCCTGACGCTTCAGATTGAGCGCCTCATCACCTTCGACGATGAGCCGCGTGAGCGCGTATTGAATCCCGTTCGTATCCTGGAATTCATCGACCATGACGTGCCGAAATCTGCCGTGATAGTAGTCGCGAGTCTCAGCCGAATGTCTCAGAAGCTGAAGGGCCCGGATCAGCAGATCATCGAAATCGAGTGCGTTTGCGGCCCGTAGACGTTGCTCATAGAGTTCGAAGGCCCGCGCGATCGGTTCGCGTCGTGAGCCTCCATAATCTGCCTTTGCCGCATAGATACGCGGGTCCTCGCCGCGATTCTTGGCTGCGCTGATCGCACTCTTTGCCAGTCGGACAGGCAGCTCTTTCTCGTCAAGTCCGATGTCCTTGATCACTGCCTTCAGCAGCCTTTGCTGATCATCGGTGTCATAGATCGTGAATGATCGGGTGTAGCCCTGTTCGAGCTTTTGGATATCGCGCCGCAAAGTCCGGACGCAAAGCGAGTGGAAGGTCGAGATCAGCGGGGCGCCGCTTCGATCACCGCGCGCGTAATAGCCGGTGAGGAGCCGACCAACCCGCTCCTTCATTTCACCAGCAGCCTTATTGGTGAAAGTGACCGCGAGGATACTCTCGGGACGCACATCGCAGGACTCGATCAGGTGTGCGATGCGCTGGGTGATGACACGTGTCTTGCCGCTCCCAGCACCGGCAAGGATGAGCATCGGGCCCGTCGTCGTCATCGTCGCCAGACGCTGCTCATCGTTGAGCCCGGCGAGGTGATCAGCCGGAAGAGCTTCGCCGGCGGCAAACAAATCCTCGAGACTACTCACTGACTGTTCCTCGCCCTGACATCATGTCTATTCTGCAAGCAGCAGCTTTGCGATCGTCTGCCGTTGCATGTTTGAAGTGCCCTCATAGATTTGTCCGATCTTTGCGTCGCGATAGAACTTCTCGACGGGATAGTCCTTAGTGTAGCCATAGCCACCGAAGAGCTCGAGGGCCTTTGAGGCAATGCGTTCAGCCGCAAGCGAAGAGTAGAGCTTGGCCATGGCTGCTTCCTTGATGTATGGCAGGCCCGCATCCTTGAGACGCGCTGCGTTGTAGACGAGCAGCCTGACCGCTTCGATCTCGGTCGCCATTTCAGCCAACTGAAACTGCACACCCTGAAACTCCGAGATCACCTGCCCAAACTGTTTGCGTTCTTTGGTGTAGGCCAGTGCGCATTCGTAAGCACCGCGAGCCAGACCGAGCATCTGAGCGCCAATTCCAATACGCCCTTCGTTGAGAGTCTCGATCGCGATCTTGTATCCCTTGCCCACTTCGCCGATGACGTTCTCCTTCGGCACGCGGCAATCCTCGAGGATCAACTCACAGGTCGAGGACGCGCGAATCCCGAGCTTGTCCTCTTTATGTCCAACCGAGAAACCGGGCGCGTCTTTCTCAACCATGAATGCGGTGATTCCTTTGTAGCCTTTGCTCGGATCGACCGTGGCAAAGAGAAGAAAGAGTCCCGCTTCGAGCGAGTTCGTGATCCAGAGCTTCCGTCCGTTGAGCAGATAGTGATCGCCCTTGTCAATCGCGCGGGTCTGCAACGCAAAAGCGTCAGAGCCGGAGGAAGCCTCACTGAGAGCGTAGGCGCCGACAGTGTCTTTCGCCAGACGCCGCATGAAATTGACCTTCTGTTCCTCGGTTCCCCATCGTGAGAGCGCATTCAGCACAAGCGTGTTATTGACATCGATAAAGACGCTGACGGAAGGGTCGACGCGCGCGAGTTCCTCGATCGCAAGACAGGCCATAAAGAACGAGCCCCCAGAGCCGCCGTAGACTTCGGGTTGCTCAATGCTCATGAGGCCAAGTTCGAAGCACTTGGCGATGATCTCTGGTCTCAGTTTCCCTTGCGCATCCATCTCGCGAACGTGGGGCTTGATCTCAGCCTCAGCGAACTCGCGAACGCTGGCGGCAAAGAGACGTTCTTCTTCGGTAAGCGCGGTCAACGGCTGGGGCACCAGCGGGTCGCCAGCGTCCTGTCTTCTTTGAACCATATGAATTCTCTCCCAGATAGATCTACTGCGAACAAAAGCAGCGTCAAAACAACGAGCAATCTTACATTAGCGGTCATGTTTTGCCAAATATGACACTCTTGACGGTGGTCTCGTAATTCGAAGCTCGTGGGGAGAAGAGGCCGAGCTGGGGCTCAGCGTTCCCAGGGCTGGCGCTTCCTCGCTAACGGCACTCTCGGTGGAAGCGCCAG
>JANNRD010000110.1:0-6611 GCA_031401095.1 Acidobacteriota bacterium | reverse complement strand
GAGATTCGTTGAGACATCCGACCATTCCAGCAACCGCTGCCCGTGCGGATCGTACTCAGCGCGATACGCCACCGTCCCATTGGTCCGCGTCAGCTTCTTCATGCTCCCCAGATGGTGGCGTATCGCGCTGAGCACGATCCGCACGGGCAGCGGTTGCTGGAATGGTCGGATGTCTCAACGAATCTCGACAGTCACAAGTTCACGGGTCACGAGTGGGATTCGGCGACGAATCTTGAGTACGCAAAGGCGAGGATGCTCAGTCACAATCGCGGGAGGTTCATGCAACCTGATCGACTGGGGCTTGGAGCGGCCCGGGCGTCTCGTCCCCAGACGCTGAATCGTTACGGGTATGTTCATAACGACCCGATCAACTTTGTTGATAGGAATGGTCTGGAAGCTGAAGATCCAGAGACAATCAGAATGCCCCCCACTTGGGCGCCATACCCGGGAGAGAGGCCAGATCCGCGGGACTTCTTCGATGATTTCTTCCGACCGGAGGAGCCAAACCCCGAGGTCCCCACTGGCCCCGGTGGTCCAGATCCTCAAGATGTCGTTAAGACGTTCGCACTTGAAGTTAATTGCAACAAGACCGCAGAGGAAATGATGAGCGACATAAAGGCAAATTTCCAAGCCTATGGCAACTATGCGGGATCCGTCGGACCAGGCGGTACTATGATGGCAGCCGTATCATTTGCGCCTGGGACGATTACTGAAGGAAGGACGATAAACATCCCGCACACGGTTGTATTGCCATCAGTGATAACTCCAGCTGGGGTTGTAAGGGGAATTGCGATTCCTTACACTAGCCAGGTTGTTGTCGTGTCCACTTCGGCCACAGCATTTGTCTTCAACACAGTTGAAGGACATCATCCATTCTTCCCGGCGACAATAACCTTCTCGGCGAACAACCTTGGAAATGGCAAGATTAGTTTTTCAATTGACGTAAAGGCGACATTTGCGAGTCCGGCATCAAGTATATTCTTCAGTTATCTGGGAGGGAAAGAGTTCGAGGCCGCCGTCTGGGGAAACTTTCTAAAGAACGTGGAAAAGGAGTGTGGTAGGTAGATGTGGGGTGCCACAAAAACATTAGTCGAGCACCGCATGACCAATGATCACGGTGTTACTTTCCAAATGAAAGGTGCCGGCTGCTCATCTTGTCACCGTCATACCCCTGATGGTCTATTAAACTGGGCAAGGACGAGGCCGTAACATTGCCTTCAGGATACAAGATATTCCACTCAATGGTGAGGATCCTCACCGTGGTGAATCTCATCGCGCTGGGCGCTTCGAGCTCCTTTCCAAAAGCATTCGCTGCGCTTTGGCGCGGCGCGTCTGGGGCTGCTCTCATAAAATGGTACTTTATCTCTGCCCTTCTTCTCCCTCTGTCAGTTGCGATTGTCTCGGTATTAGCGAGGAAAGTCACAATCGAACGGAAGCAGTTGCAGATTGACGCGGCCTTTTCTATCGCGTGGTGTTTGACGTTCTGTGCATACCTTGCTTTCGTGACGGTTCGCTATGTCACTCCCTGAAGTAGGCGCGCGGCCTGACGATCAGCATGAGCCGAACCGGGAACCCGTATGACAACGCCAAAGCCGAGCGGTTCATCCGCACGCTCAAGTATGAGGAGATCTACATGAGCGAGGACGAGACTCTGGCTCAGGTTCGCTCCTCGATCCGACGTTTCATCGAAGAGGTCTACAATCGGAAGCGACTGCACTCGGCCATCGGCTACCGTACGCCGGTTGAGTTCGAGAGCTCGCTTCAACCAGCAAAACTTCCTTGACTTTTTGTGTCACTTTTGGGGTGCACTACACTTGCCACCTGGTGTTGTCAGGAAGTCTGTGTAAATGGCTCTTTCAGCCGAGAGCCAAGAGGGCTCGCGGCCAACGATGATGGCACGAATGCCATCCTGCGATTGCGAGTCATTGGGAGGCCTCGAGCATTAACCCCTTAAGCGGCGATCCCTGCGAAGCCAGAGGGAGGTAAGGGATCGGCCGTTTTTTGGCCGACTTGCGAAGCCCTTGACGTCCCTCTGGCTGAGCAGATGATCGGCCGCAGGGGGTTAATGCGGTATTCAGGATCGTCTATTTTGAGCGGCACCCGATCACCGTAGATGATCGCGAACTCGTTCATCGCCGGACCCCACTCTCTGATCGGCATAGCCCACTTCTTGCTGATCTTGTTGAGCGCCAGGTACAGCAGTTTGGTCACCGCATCAGTGCTCGGAAATGAAGGCCGATTCTTGATGATCTTGCGCAGCGACATGTTCAACGACTCCATCGCGTTTGTCGTGTAGACTGCGCGCCGAATCTCCTCGGGAAAGGCAAACATCGGAACGACTCTCGCCCAGTTAGCTCTCCACGATTTGCTGATCATCGGATAGCGCGCGCCGTAGCCTTACCGTGATAAGTCATCTCACACAAGGAGACTCCGATGGCATTGAAGAGGGTGGCGCTTCTGTGGGCGGTCTGTGGATTGTCCGCAGCGGTGGGAGGCTGCGTATCGTGCCTGGGCACCTTACGTTCAAGGCGTGCCGAAGCTCTTGTATCCCGGGAGACAACCAATGGCGTCTTTAAAATAAGAGTAACATCCTTCAGAGAAAAGAATCTTGCGCCTGGGCCAGAGGGTACGTACTACGTCTTTTCCTCTACCGCTAAGAATAGAGACTCTTGGCAGGAGGTGATGATGCTTCGTCACGATGATAGACCTGAGCTGCCGCTAGATGGCATCAGATTTGAAGGTGAGTCCATAGGATATGCTTTCATGGAGTGGATGTATGGTGTGACTACGGATTCTGGAAGGACTTGGTCCGTCTGGAACGCGCCAAGAGATGTTGGCGACTGGAACTGGGTCAAGTACGGTGTTATTCGGGATGTGCAGCTGTCGGCAGACGGTTCAGGATGATGCTCATACGACCTATCGCTGACCGCAATAGAGCCGATACTAGGTTTCGCACGGTAGACTTCGGGCGTCATTGGAAGGAAAGGGTAGATTGACAGTTGTGATTCCGTATGGCCTGACAGCCTCTAAAAGGAGCACTACGTGAAGCGCTGTGCTGTCCATTGTCGCCCCGTTTGGAGCTTGTGGGCGGAGTCTTCGCCACCATGACGCAGCCCCTCACAGTTTCCCATGTTTCCGCTTGCAAGAGCATAGTTCGTCGCGCGTCACCTTTTCAACAAGTGATCGCGACTGACAGCCTGTCACATGGTTAGCTTGGTCATATGTCCTGCCCTTCAGTGGGGGGTGCCTGAGATTGGCGGCGAGGAAAAATGCACGTTGCACTTTTGGGAGCTCTTCATTGCTCTCAAACGGATCGGTGACGAGAAGCTTCACTTGCGTTGTTAGGGCGGGGTATCAGACAGGAGGGCTTCACCTGCTACTTGTTTATGGGAGCGTGTGGTCCGTTGACTTGAATGCGCCGTTGATGTGCACCTCCGCGTCAACGTGAGTCAGAACCGCCGCGCTTCAAGTTGTCCCGGCGGTCACCCTGGGCGTTTGGCGTTAGCCCAGCCCCCACTTGTTATGGTGGGTTTGGTGTCCACAAACGGGCCGGTACACTGTTGAAGCCAGATCGAATGAAGAGGAGACCCGAGATGACAAAGGCGCAAGGTGCCTCCCTGAGAACAACACGTGAGCCGAATCGCAGGCCGAGGGCGGCCGTGAGATTCGCTCTCTTTTCGTTCCTCTCATTCTCCGCCTACCTGCTGCTTCAGTCGAACCCCGTGGGCGCCCAGGAAGGCGCAGCGCAACCGACGCCCGCTGTCACTCCGACCCCTACAGAGACAATCTCGCCGGGCCAACTGGCGACACGCGTCGAAGCGCTAGCGAGGCTTCTGCGCGATGTCTCAACCCGGCTTCTCTCAAACGAGGACCTTGAATCCCTCAATGACAAGCTGCTCGCCAGTGAGGAGGAAGTCAGTGCAGAGTCCGCTGAGACCCGCGCAACTCTGGACGAGACTCCGACGCTGACCCAACTCCGTCAGCTTGGTGAATACTGGCGTTCGTTGCTCGAAACGAATCTCGCGCGTCAGCGCGACTTGTCGCAGCGGGCAACGGCCCTCTCGGAGACGATCGCGACCCTCTCATCGGAGCAACGCCAGTGGCGGGCAACACTCGACCAGAGTCGGACTCCCGATGTGCAAGGGACTGCTGCTGATCAGGCTCGCGAATCACTAAACCAGATCGATACTCTCCTTGATCTCGCCAATGATCAGAAGCAACAGATTGGCACTATTCAAAAAAGGCTAGCGGCGGAGGACTCTATTGCCGCGGAACTTCTCGAGAAGATCAATCGAGAACGCCGGGAGTTCAAAAAGCGTCTCCTTAAACGTGATAGTCTCCCTCTCTGGCAGTTCGGAGCCCGCAGGCGATCGGGAGAATCGGTCGAGAGTGTAGGTCGCCTGCCGACCGGAGGCTCATCCCGCCTCGACGCGCGGCTCCTCCGGGAACGCAGCGGCGTCCTCGCCGCGATAACAATTGTCTTTCTGCTCGTGCTGGCAGCTTCGCTCACTCTCAGAGGCAAATGGCGGCAAAGGGCTGGTGAGAGCACCGTTCACGCGCAGGTTGCCGACATCTTTCGCTATCCGATAGCGCTTTCGCTTCTTGCCGCCCTGGTAATCAGTCTCGTGCTCGGCCTGTCGGTCCCGGTCCCGCTGCTTGGTCTCATGGGATTGGCTCTCGTGTTTCCGGTACTGAGGTTTCTTCCGCCGCTCATTGGTCGTCATTGGCGGCCCGTCCTTTACCTTCTGTCGGCGAGTTTTGTTCTGGCGGTGATCAGGAATTCCGTCGCGCCTCCGCTTCCAATAACGCGCGAGCTGGACGCGCTATTCAATGCGGCACTAATTGCAGGCTTCTGTTGGCTGACGCTGCGAAAGGCATTCCGTGACGCGGCGCGGAGTAGCCTCTGGTCGCGTGTGACGATCAGGGCGGCCCGCGTCTGGATTGTCCTTATTGCAGTTTCACTCGGTGCGAACTTCTTCGGATTTCTCAGGTTTGCTCAAGTCATGAGCCGCGCCACTGTGTACAGCGCCTTTCTGGGCGTGGTTCTCTTCACGACTGTGCGGCTCTCGGTCATTACTCTGAGTGCGGTGCTGAAGACCGATCGAGCGCGCGCACTGGTGACGGTGCGCTTGCGAAAAGCGGTTATCGTCCAATGGACTGAACGGATTCTGACCACGGTTGCGATACTGTTCTGGCTTTGGAACACCACAGAGTTCTTCATGATCCGAGAGCAACTCAAAGCAGGGTTGCTCTCGATTCTGACTTGGAGAATCACCCTCGGGACCCTCGACTTCTCCCTCGGCAGTATCCTCACGGTCATCTGCGTCCTCCTCATCGGACTCGGATTCTCGACAGCGGTACGATTTGTCCTGCGCGAGGAAATCCTCTCCCGCCTTCATCTTTCTCGCGGTCTCCCTGAGCTGATTACGACGCTGCTCTATTACGGGCTGATAATCATCGTCGTGGTGCTGGCCTTTGGAGCAGCCGGCGTCGAGTTCAGTCGCCTGACGCTGCTCACTGGTGCGCTTGGCGTGGGCATCGGGTTCGGGCTGCAGAATATCGTCAACAACTTCGTCTCGGGTCTGATTCTGCAGTTTGAGCGACCGATTCACATCGGTGACATTCTTGAGGTCGGAGGCCTGAGCGGCGAGGTGACCCGCATCGGGGTCAGATCGAGTACGATACAGACAGGCCAGGGCGCAGAAGTGATCGTTCCAAATGCCGAGCTCGTCTCCGGCAGAGTCATCAATTGGACGCTGTCTTCCGAGCGCCGGAGAATTGATATCCCGGTCGCAGTTGGTCACCGAGCTGAGTCAAAGAGGGTCGTCGAGTTATTGGCGCGAGTTGCAATGTCGAATCCGGGTGTCATGAGAGACCCGGCGCCCATGGTCCTCTTTCAGGGCCTGGGCGAGGGCTCTCTAGACTTCGAACTTCGCTTCTGGGCTCCAGATCGAGGAAGTTACATTCAGCTCAAGAGCGAGGTCGCGCTAGCGGTGGCTGAGGCGCTCAAGGCGGAGAGTATCGAAGTCCCATCAGCTCAACGCGACCTTTACTTGAAGATGATCGAACAGGCACTCAGGGACAGGTCCGGTGGAGATCTTGCCGTGGGTGCGTCGGAGGCTCCGGCGACGAAAGTAGAGTGAGCGACGAGTTCAGACGGCGAGAAGGAATAAGAGTCCGATCTTGTTTGAGTTGGGGCTGCCGTGAATGAGTGCGTCCAAATGTGCGCCAATTCACGCTCAGCAACCCCCGCCCGGCTGACCATGACCACGAACAGCGCAAAACCGAGGCAGAGGGTGAGTGCGCCGAGAAGACGTCTGCCACTTCTCATTGGATACTCAGATCAAAAACGGGCTACCTGAACAAGCCGGTAGTCGCGATTAGAGTAGAGGACGGGCAGATCTGCCGTTGACGACTGCGGCAGGATGGCAAATGGCGCGTTGTACTTGACTCCGAGTGCTTTGACCCGCTCGACTGGTAAGGCAGCGTAGGCACGATCGATGAGACGCCGGTTCTCAAGACCGCTTCCTGTGGGCAAGCGTCCTCCACAGAAGTCCTCAAGTCGCTCTGTCCACTCCGGCAGAAACTGACCACCATCCGGGTTGGTCTTG
>JANNRD010000109.1:0-4029 GCA_031401095.1 Acidobacteriota bacterium | reverse complement strand
TGATGCGCACCTCCCCGTCAGTCACTTCGTGGATGACGGTCGCCAGACTTCCAGCCTGCTTTGCCGGCCGAACCGATTTGATTTGCAGCTTTGTCGAATCGAACTTCAGCACAAAAAGCGCTGCAGCCAACGTCGTCGGCGCCTGGACAATGACATCGACGAGAACGGGCTTGCCTACCTGCGCCTTCGCGGATGGCTTAAGCGTCACCGAGACCGGTGTCGTCCCACCGGCGCCGGAAGCCGCCGCGCGGTTGCCGGGTCTGACCACGGCGCGGGCAGCCGGCTTTTGGATCCCACTGGCATCCCGGTATTCCTCAGGTATCTCCGGCGCAGGCTGGGTCTTCAACTCCTTCGCTCGCTTGAGCTCTTCCGCCTTGATCTTTTCCAGCCGTTCGATGAGGTATTCCGGAATTTCCGGAGCAACGAGACGCGCGGCCGCAACCGGCTGAGACGGCTGTTCAATCGACTGATTCAGCTCCTGTATCTGCTTGGCCACTTTGTCGGCTTCGGCCTTCTCGCCTTCCTTCTCACCCTGAATCGCCTCGCCTTCAGGCTTCTTTGCCTTATCAGCCTTATCATCGGGTGCCTTTTCGGCTCCCGGCACGCCTGTTGCGGCGTCAGCGGGTTGCTCGCCGGGCCTGAAGTTCGCCTCCTGCAGACGGGCGCCACTGGACAGCACCGGCGTCTCGGGCTGGACGTTGACCTGCTGAATCTGGATGAGCGGTGCCGGCGATGGCGAGACTGAAGAACTCGAGACGGTGTTGACCGGCGCGCTTGCTGCAATTGTCGGTGAAGGCATTGATTGAGCCGGCAGCTGCGTCCGATTCGCAATCATGCGGCGTTCCTGCTCATCGTCCTCTTTGACCGCCTGCAAAACATCTTCGAGACTTCGCGGCAAGCCCCCCTGCATCGGACCAGCCACCTGAGCCAGATGATCCTCCAGCTTGATCTCCGGAGCTCGGATGATGTGCGGAGTAACGGTAATTACCAGATCGGTCTCGCGACTGGATTCTCTCGGCGTGCTAAAGAAGCGCCCGAGAATCGGAACCATCCCGACGAAGGGGATCGTCGCGCGCGCTTCGCCCTTTGTATCCTGTTTGACACCACCGACAACAGCGGTCACACCATCAAGCACTCGTGCTGTTGTACTCAACGAGCGTTGCGAAAAGGTCGGCGTCAGATTTGCGGTGTCACCGGACTCCTCGACACTGCTCGACTCGAGCTTCATCTTGATCTCGACATAGCCCTCATTGGTGATCGTCGGTGTGACATCGATCACGAGACCGACATCCTTGTACTGGATATTGTCAAAAAGGCCACTGCTACTGCCAAACCCAGACTGCCCCGCCTGCCCCTGCTGCGGCGTTCCGCCCTGGCCGGTGTTAATTTGGTTGCCGCCATAACCGTAATTCGTCCCGGTGCGGACCGGAACACTCTGACCCAGTTTCGTTTGATTCTGCTGGCCGTCAAGCGCGTGGACCTGACTGCTGTAAAGCAACCTCGATCGACCCTTCGACTGAAGCAGGCTGACCCCGGTCGGGGGCAGGCCAAAGAGCGTGCCAATACCACCAAGAAACGGAACAAATGTGCTGCCCGCCAGCGCTGCAATCCCAAGCTGCCCGATACCGCCGAGATTCTGAAGAGAGGTCGACTGGCCCACCTGGACTTTCACCGGCTGCCCGTTGGTGTCGAACTTCGTCTCGGAAACGGATTGCGGCGTCAGTGCAAGCTGATTCCCAATCTGCAACGCATCGGTCCGCGAGATCTCGTAAATATTGACTTCGACCACGACCTCGGCCCGATTCTTGTCGATCCCGTTGATCAACTCCTGAAGCATCTGTAGCTCGCCCGCGGTCGCTCGCACCACGATCGCGTTCAGAGGCTCAACCGAGACCACCACACGCCCGCCGCCCGCCGCTCCAATAAAGGACTGAAGCGCGGTACGCACGGAGTCGTGCTTTGCATTCCCAAGATAGAACGTCTTGATCATGAAGCGTTCGAATCTCTGCTTGTTGGTCGGATTGTCCGCATAGATGAAGATCGTCTTGCGATCAACCACTTCGAATGTCAGCTTGTTTTGAAGAAAGACAAGGTCGAGGGCCCGCGCGAACGAGACATCCTGCAGATCGATCGAAAACCGGGATTCCTTGACGCTCTCATCGAAGATCATATTGAGACCGAGCGTCTTGCCGATACTGGCGATCGAGCTCTTCAGATAGAGGTCCTTGATTTCGATCTTCTTCTGAATCTCCCCCGTCCGTGGTCTGTAGGCGACGCGCACTTCGCTGCTCGTCTGCTGAATGTTCCCTGTCCGGGCATTGTATGTCGCCGCCTCCCCCAGACCGGCTGCTGCCTTCTGCAAATCGAGCATCCGCTGCATCTTCACGCGAGCCACCTCGTTGGTCGCGTCATAGGCGAAGGATTGCCGGTAGGCGTTGTACCCGCCCGCGTAGTCGTTTTGCACGGCGAGTGCATCGCCTCGCTTTGCGAACATCATCGAGGCCTGCATGAGGGATCGCAAGTAGTTCGCCCGGTACTCAGAATTGTCCGGCTCGGCCGCGACGGCGAGAGCGAATTCCTGGGCCGCAAGATCCCACTGTTGTTGTGCCGCATATTTGACCCCTTCTCCGAAGTTCTTCTTGCCCTTTCTGCCGCCTCCGAGGGCCGCTCCTGGCAACATGAGGCAGATCGAGAGAGAGAGTGCTAGAGTTTGGCGGATCAACTTAAGGCTTTTCATGATGCTCTTGCTCGTGTTTGCGGCATTCCCGTGCGTTCGCCGCTTCCCTGGCGGCCCCGCCGCAGCCGGCAAGGTCGTCAACTCCGGCGGGAATGTTCTCTTTCAAATGTCCTCGTGCCGGCTTAAACAACGCCGGTCAACGAGATAGGTTCCAATTTGTCATCCAACAGGCTCGACAAACGTCACCCGGTTGATCTCGTAGAGCGTGGTGATTCCTTCCAAAACCAGCCGCACCGCTGATTCCCGGAGGCTCGCCAGCCCCTCCTCCCTGGCGGCACGACGCACCTCGGAACCCGGCCTTCGGGCGATGATGATCTCCCGAATGCTGTCCGACACATCCAGCAATTCGTGGATCGCCGTTCGGCCGCGGTAGCCCGTCTGGGAGCAGACCTCACACCCGACCGAGGCATAAAACACGCGATCCCTGAACTTATCCGGTGCGAGCCCCGATTCCAGCAACTCGATGTCGCTTGGCTGATGCCGTTCCTTGCACCGCGGACAAAGGACTCGAACCAGACGTTGGGCCAGGACACAGTTGAGTGAGGAAACGAAGTTGTAGGCCTCGACCCCCATGTTAAGGAAGCGCCCAATGACATCGATGACATTGTTGGCGTGAACCGTGGTGAAGACGAGGTGCCCGGTCAGCGCCGAGTTGATGGCAATCTGCGCTGTTTCATTGTCTCGAATCTCACCGACCATGATCTTATCCGGGTCGTGCCGAAGGATACTTCTCAGCCCACGCGCAAAGGTCAATCCCTTCTTTTCGTTGACCTGAATCTGCGTCACCCCCCGCAACTGATATTCGACCGGGTCCTCGATCGTAATCAGCTTGTCCTCTTCATTGCGAATCTCATTCAGGGCCGCATATAACGTCGTCGTCTTTCCCGACCCAGTGGGTCCCGTCACCAAAACCATTCCATAGGGTTCGAGGATGAAGCGACGAAACTTGACGAGCAGATCCGGATCAAATCCGACGACGTCGAGCCGGAGATCCTTGAAGGCCTCGTTGATCTGCTCCTTGTCGAGAATACGAATGACCGCATCCTCGCCGTGCACCGACGGCATGATCGAGACGCGAAAATCGACGCGCCGGCCCTTGATCCTCATCCGAAATCGGCCATCCTGAGGAATTCGCCGCTCGGCAATGTCCAGCTCCGACATGACCTTGATTCGGGAAATGATCGTCTGGTGATGCTTGATGTCTATCGGATCGCCCGCCGCAACAAGCGCTCCATCAATGCGATACCGAACCACAACATCGCTCTCGCGCGTTTCGATGTGGATGTCGGACG
>JANNRD010000108.1:0-6795 GCA_031401095.1 Acidobacteriota bacterium | reverse complement strand
TGTCCTGGGAAACAGCACGACTGGTTCGTGTCTCGGCAAACTGCGCCACTACCCGACAGTCGCTTGATTTCCCCAGCCCTTTCGGCTACGATCTCGCTTACTCCGAAAGGTGGGCGCCGAGCCCACCTTTTTCATATCAAGGACGAGCCTTGAGCCTGGGTTATCGAGATGTCAGGAACGTGAAGCTGGATCCGCGCATTGAGGAGATCATCGAGCGAGTGGCAACGCGTGAGGGTGTTGAGCTCGTTCATGCGGAGTTATCCGGCGGACGGTCGAAGGTTCTGCGCATCTTTATCGACAAGCCTCAGGGAGTGACGGCGGATGATTGCGCGGCGGTTAGTGAGCGAGTGGGGCTGATCCTCGATGTCGAGGATCTAATTCCGCACCAGTACGTACTTGAGGTAGCGTCACCCGGTCTCGACCGCGAACTCTACAAGCCTGACGATTATGAAAGATTCGCGGGCAATGAGGCGCATATTCGGCTGGAAGAGCCGATAGCGGGACAGCGCAACTTTCATGGAAAGCTGGTCGGCCTCGATCGTGAGGAGGAAGTCTCTGCTCTTCTGGATGATGAGAAGGGGCAGCGACACCGACTTCCGTTGAGAATGATCAGTAAGGCGAAAGTCGATCTGGTGCCCTGAACCTCGATTTCAAAATAGCGACGAATTTGATTCAGTCTGAATGTAGACCTTATGAATACGCTGAGCTCAATTGCACAGAACATCGAACTGTTAAGCAGAGAAAAGAAGATCGATTCGCAGATCATTATCAGCGCGATCGAGGATGCTGTCGTGACGGCGTCTCGCAAGCAGTTCAAGTCGAATGAAGACCTGCACGCTCGTTACAATATCGAGAATGGGGCGATCGAACTGTTTGCTGTCAAGACGGTCGTCGAAGAGGTGGCCGACTCTTCCCGCGAGATGACTGTTGAAGAGGCGAATGTTGAAGTTGGAGAGGGCGCTGAGGTGGGGGATATGCTGGAGCTGCCGCGACCGATGGAAGACCTCGGACGAATTGCGGCGCAGACGGCAAAGCAGATCATCCTGCAGAAGGTGCGCGAGGCTGAGCGAAACAACATTTACGACGAGTACATCGGACGGGTGACAGAGCTCGTCAACGGCTATGTCAAACGGTTTGAGGGTGGTCGCATCATCGTCGATCTTGGAACTGGGATCGAAGCGGTCATGACCAAATCGCAGCAGGCCCGCCACGAGACCTTTACACAGGGCGAGCGCATCCGGGTCGTGATTCACGATGTTCATCGTGAGGCGAAGGGACCGCAGGTCGAAGTCTCGCGGACAAGCCCCGAACTTATCAAGCGGCTGTTTGAGATGGAAGTACCCGAAATCTACGATGGGACGGTGGTCATCAAGGTCGCGGTTCGTGAGCCGGGCGAGCGTGCGAAGATAGCGGTCATTTCCAATGAGCGCGATGTTGACCCGGTCGGCGCCTGCGTGGGAATGAAAGGGTCTCGTGTCCAGTCGATCATCAGGGAGCTGCGGGGCGAGAAGATCGACATTATCGAGTGGTCGGAGGATCCGGCGATCTTTGCGGCCAACGCGTTGTCGCCTGCGAAGGTGAGCAAGGTGGCGGTTCTCGATTTTGAGAACAAGAAACTTCAGGTGACGGTTGAGAGTGATCAGCAGAGTCTCGCGATTGGAAAGCGAGGCCAGAATGTCCGGCTCTCGGCGAAGCTCGTTGGCTGGGATATCGATATTCGCAGTGAAGAGGAGATGAGGCGGGAGATTGCTCAGCAAATGGAGCAGCTGCTGACCGCACCAGTTGTCCCGCTGACGCTGATCGAGGGTATTACTCCCGCCGACACCGAAGCCTTTGCCGAGCATGGGATCGAGACCATCGAGCAAATGGCGGAAGTCTCGGTGGACGAGATTTCAGAGTGGCTCGATCTCAGTATTGATGAGGCGGAAGAGTTGCTCGAGACCGCGCGCTCCATCGTTGATGCGCGCGCACTCAAGGCTGAAGAGGCGGCGGCGGCAGCGGCAGCGGCAGCGGCAGAACTGGAAAGCGCTACTGAGGCCGCGGCTGAGCAGCCCGCTGAGACTCCCGCTGAAACTGACGGCAGCGAGTCATCTGATGGGGGGCAAGCTGGGGAGATTGAACCGGTCGACTCAGAAAGGGAACCGGAAAAGAACGCGGCAACGGAGGTGTTGGACGGCGCTGAGTCAGATGCGACTGAGCCTGGTCCGGCCGAGCCTGGTCCGGCTGAGCCTGGTCCGGCTGAGCCTGATACAGGAGACATCGCTGCCGAAGTTGCGGAAGTGCAGGAGCAGCCTGCGGAGGGCTGATTGTGCGGGTGTGTCGAGTACGCCTCCGCAAGCGAACGGCTTCGATCGCGCGAGTCCGCAGAGTTGAACCACAGCGCAGACCAGTTGACGGGGCGGCAGGTGGCTAAAGGAATACATGGGCAAGGTCAGAATCTACGAATTGGCTAAAGAACTGAAGCTTGAGAATCGCAAGGTTCTCGAGGATGCGCGTCGGCTCGGAGTCGATGTCAGTGTCGCGTCGAATACACTTCCCGACGCGATCGCTGACAAGATTCGCGAAACGTACTATCCCAAAAAAGAGTCACCGACCGTGCATCGGACTGCGCGCCTCGTGAAGAGTACCAAACCGGCGCAAACAACCGAGGAGGCTCAGCATGAGACGGTCTCGGACGGAGGCGTGGGTGCACCCGTTCCTCCGGCGACTGAGGGCGTGGCCTCACCGTCCACCGTTGCCGCACCCGCGTCTGGACCGGGTCGAGCGCGGATAGTCAAAATCATTCCACCTTCGCCTGCTCGGCCGCAATCGGCTGAACCTTCCGTTTCCGCCGCACCGGTCACCACTGAAGAAGAGGAAGCGTTTGACGTTGAGGCTGAAGAAGAGGCGGGAGGACCGACGGGTGCCGAAGTAGCCACTTCTGAGGCACCGTCAGAGCCGGCCCGACCAACGACGTCACCATCACCGGGGATTCCGGCAACGCGGCAGCAGCCCGGCGCAACGAGTGTCATTCGATTGGCGCCTCCGAAGGCGCGGCTCGTCCCGGCGGAGCCAGCGGTGATAGCGCGAGTGAGGGCGCCAGGGGCTCGGGAAGGGAGAGCTGCGAGGTCTGACGCCAAGGGTCCAGGAGGAGCTCAAGGCGAGGTCCATATTCTGCCCTCAGGAGCACAGCAGCGCACCGTCTACATTCCACCGCGAGATACGAGACATAAGGGGCGACACAGCACGCGACCCCGTGCGGGCGGGGTGCAGGAAAAGCAGGAAGCGCAACAGGCTGCCCGACTACAGCTTCGCCGGCCTGGTCAAATCGCGCCGACAATCCGAGCCATACCGACTGAGCTCAAGCCGATCCGCCTCGTTGAGGGAAGCACTGTCCGCGAGTTTGCTGAGAAGATTGAGGTCAAACCGAAGGATGTCGTCGCTTTGCTTTTTGAGCGAGGCGTCATGGCGACGATCAATCAAACCCTGAACGCTGATGTCGCGAAGGAGATCGGCAAATACTTTGGTTTCGACGTCGCATTTGGCGGCTTCGAGGATATGACGATCGAATCGGAGTTCGAGATAACTCCGGAAGCAATGGAGGACACTGAGTCGCGTGCCCCGGTCGTGACTGTCATGGGGCACGTCGATCACGGCAAGACCAGCCTGCTTGATGGGATCCGCGAGACGCACGTCGCTGAGGGCGAAGCGGGCGGCATTACCCAGCATATCGGTGCCTACTCGGTCGAGGTGGCTAATCCGGATGTTCCGAATGAGCGCAGACGCATTGTCTTTCTCGACACGCCGGGTCATGAGGCGTTCACGCTCATGAGAGCTCGCGGAGCAAAGGTCACCGATGTCGTGGTTCTCGTCGTCGCTGCGGATGATGGAGTCATGCCGCAGACGATCGAAGCGATCGAGCATGCGAAGGCGGCTGGCGTACCGATTGTCGTTGCAATCAACAAGATCGACAAGCCCGACGCCAACCCGGAACGCGTCAAGAAGGAACTCGCTGACCGCGGCCTGCTGTGGGACAGTTGGGGTGGGACGACAACGATGGTCGAAGTTTCAGCCAAGAAGCGGCAGAACATCGATGGCCTGCTCGAGATGATCCTTCTGACATCAGATATCCTGACGCTCAAGGCCAATCCGAAGCGACTCGCCACGGGCGCAGTGCTTGAAGCGAAGCTGGATCGGGGACGTGGCGCGGTGGCAACGGTTCTCATTCAGAATGGAACCCTGAAGATTGGAGAGCCCTTCATCGTCGGCAACTACTTTGGCCGAGTCCGTGCGTTGATCGATGACCGAGGTCGACAGGTGCAGGAGGTTGGCCCGACCATGCCGGTCGAGGTGCTTGGTCTCCAGGGAGTGCCTGCGGCAGGTGACCAGTTCCAGGTGGTCTCAGACGTCGCCAAGGCACAGCAGATTTCAGCCTTTCGCCAGTCGAAGGCGCGTGCGTCAGCTCTCGCCCGCACCGCGGCGCGTGGCCTTGATCAGCTGCACGCTCAGATGGAGGCAGGTGAGGTCAAGGAGCTGCTGGTTATTCTCAAGGCCGATGTCCAGGGATCGGTCGAGGTTCTCAAGGATACGCTCATCAAGCTCTCGACCGACAAGGTCAAAGTACGAATCATCCGCTCCGGTGTTGGCGCGATCACCGAGTCCGACGTTTTGCTTGCGAGTGCGTCAAACGCGACGACAAGCGGTGCGGCGACGGTGATCATCGGTTTTAGCGTTCGTCCGGAGTCGCGCGCCGAGGAAGTTGGGCGACAGGAGCACATCGATATCCGACTCCATTCGATCATCTACAAGGTCGAGGAAGAGGTTCGCAATGCGATGATCGGCATGCTTGATGCGACACTCAAGGAGACCGTCGTCGGCAAGGCTGAGATTCGCGACGTCATTCGAGTTCCGAAGGTGGGTAGCGTCGCCGGTTGCATGGTCATCAGCGGGATGATGAAACGGTCGTCTGGGGCTCGTTTGATTCGGGATAACGTCGTTGTCTTTGACAACCCGATGGGCAGCCTCCGTCGATTCAAGGAAGACGTCAGCGAGGTGCAGCAGGGGTTTGAGTGTGGTGTCACGATCGAGCGATTCAATGACTACAAGGTCGGCGATATCATCGAATCGTATATCACTGAGAAGGTTGCCGCGACGCAACTCTAGGATATCGAAGCGCGTTGCGCCCGCGGTGGAGCGATCGTTGTCATGCCCTATCGTGCTGAGAGACTGGCCCAGGAGGTGAAGGTACAGATCAGCCTCATCCTGGCCCGTGAGCTGCGCGATCCGCGAGTCGGCTTGGCGACAGTGACCGATGCGCGCATGAGTCCGGATCTGCGCTATGCGCGCGTTTTTGTCAGTGTCTTGGGTGCGAGTGACGAACAGCAGAAGGCACTCGCCGCGCTCAACCAGGCAGCGGGCTTTATTCGCCGCCAACTTGGCGCCCGGCTTGGATTGCGACATAGTCCGGAGTTGACCTTTTGCTTTGATCAATCGGTCGAGCAAGGGGCTCGGATGGAAGAGATTCTATCGGAAGTGCAGAAGGAGATGCCTGATTTGGGCGCACCTCAGGGTGAAGAACAGACCGCGAGCGACGCGACTGAAAGCACAAATCAGAGCCCGTAGGAATGCTGAGCCAAGTAATTGACCTGATCGAGAAGCACGAGCGATTCGCCATCACGTCGCATATCCGCCCGGACGGCGACAGCCTCGGGTCCTCACTTGCACTGTGCTGGATTCTCCGCAGTTTGAAGAAGGACGCGGAAGTGATCATGTGCGATCAGGTGCCGCACTCGTATTGCAAGCTCCCTGGAGCCGAGGATGTTAAGGTCGTAGCCGAGGTCGGGCGGGATTACGATGCCGTCTTTGTCATCGAATGCAGCGATGTTACACGACCGGGACTGCCAGGTCTTGGAGATCAGTTCGTCGTCAACATCGATCATCATTCGACGACCGAACTCTTTGGCGATGTCAATTGGATCGACTCGACGGCGGCGGCAGTTGGCGAGATGATTTACAACCTCGCGAAGGCGATAGGCGCAAGGATCACACCGGAACTTGCGAGCTGCGTCTATGCGGCCGTGCTCACCGACACGGGGTCGTTCCACTTCTCGAACACCACGGAACGTACCTTCAAAATCGCCAGCGAGTTGGTGCGACACGGCGCTCAACCGGCAAAACTCTCACAAGCCATTTTCTATTCCTACCCGTACGCGAAGATCCGACTGATCGGAGAGGTTCTCTCAACGCTTGAGCGCGATGATTCGGGCCGGATTGCCTGGATTAGGATGAGCAAGGAGGCGATGGAGGAGACTGGAGCCACTGAAGACGACTCCGACGGGATCATCAACTATCCTCTGACGGTTGGGGACGTTGAGGCAGTCGCTTTTTTTCGTGAGCTCTCGAACTCGACGTTCCGGATCAGCCTGCGGTCAAAGAATCGAGTCAATGTCGCTCGTGTCGCGGAATCCTTTGGTGGCGGTGGTCACTGTAACGCCGCGGGATTCACAGTGTCCGCAAGCTTCGACGAGTTGAGCAAAGAAGTTATTGCCAGATTGAAGGAGGCGGTTGCCGCCGCTCCTCAAGTCAATGGACGCGAAATCAAACCGCGGTAGAATTCGATTTCTGCATTTTGGATTGGGGAGAAGAAGAAGACTCACGCGAAGGCGCGAAGAACGCGAAAGGACGCGAAGTTGGTTGGAAGGGCCAAACCCCAGCCTTCCTTCTTCGCGTCCTTTCGCGTTCTTCGCGCCTTCGCGTGAGTCTTCTTCTTCTCCCCAATCCAAAATGCAGAAATCGAATTCTACCGCGGTTTGATTT
>JANNRD010000107.1:0-3470 GCA_031401095.1 Acidobacteriota bacterium | reverse complement strand
CAATTGTGTCCAACACCTTCTCAGTCAGATCCACTTCGTCGCCACTGCGAAACTCGAGACCGCCTCCTGAATTCATCAATTCACCAGCCATCCAGGTGTCCGAAGGGACTACTACCGGTCTCGCCAGGGCGAGTGCCTCCGCGAAGATCCCCGATGTTGGCTCGACATAGCTCGCCTGATCGTAGGGGACAAGCACGATGTCGATCGAACGGAACAGCTCAGCATACTCTCGCTCACTGAGCTTGTTCGCGATCAAGGTCAACCGGCCATTCCACTGCCCTTGCCGGTCGTAAAGCTCCTTTACCCCCTCAGGCGGGGCATCAGCCGACCCGCTCGCGGCCGTCGGGCACTGGATAATGAACTTTGCGTTGACTCCTGGTGCCGAAAGCACTCGGTCCACCAGGCCAGGGAGTAACGGAAAGCCCTTCACGCTTCTGGCGTCCCCAAGATATCCAATACTCAAGACGCCATTCTTCCTTGCACCACCATCCCCATTCACACCCAGAATGAAATCATTGATCGGGATCGGCATCGTGACAATGCGGTGAGGAAAGACGCCGGCGTAGTCTTGCGATAAGGGCTCGCTGTCCGTCAACAAAACAAACCGGCCCTGCTGGCGTCGATGGAGACCGCCGAGATAGTGGGGCTTGATCCGCCAATAAGGGTGGAACCATCGCTTGATCAGGGAGCAAGACACAAACCCCGGAGTCTGGCGGAGCAGGATCATCAAATGGCCCGCCAGTCTTCGCCGTTTCAGAAAGCGGTTCCATCCAATTAGCTCGAAGTCGTTGACCGTGTGGCAAAAGACCAGCCCACACTCCTCCGCCAGCAACCTCGTGAAGGCACGCTCCAACTCATCGGCAAAGATCACACTTTGGGCATAAATGTACCTAAGATCTCGCCAGCGTCCGTTTCCAGGGGGATAGTCGTAGGCTCCGCAAGAGAAGACCGGATGATAACCAATCTCCCTGGCGATCTCTACGGAGAGCTGCTTGTGAGCGAAGACAGTAGTCTCAAAGCCACGCTTCCTCAGAGCCGCTTCAACTGCTCGTGTGTATGAGAAGTTGTGGCCACCCACGTTTCTCATGCCGGAATCGACAATCAGAACTCGTCGCGACATGTTCACTCCGGCGCCACCTCTCTATAGTGCTGCAACTGACTCCAATTTCTGCGGCTGGTAGAAGAGCAGCGAACTGCCACTATGCTCGAACGAGAACGGCACGCGCGGCAGCTTAAGCTCGCGTTCAACCGCTTCGTGGTCTTGTGGTTTGACGAAGAGCAACAGGAACCCGCCCCCGCCGGCTCCAAGTAACTTGCCGCCTATCGCTCCCGCACTGCGTGCCCGTTGATAACAGTCGTCAATGAGGGAGTTGGTGATCTTGCTCGACAATCCGCGCTTGATCATCCAACCGGCGTGCAGCAGTTCACCGAAGGTCGCCAGCGGTCTCTCGCTGGCAAGCACCGTCAATCCTTCTTCAACCAACTCTGAAAGCTGGCCAAGATCCGCGGAAATCGCGCCCTGTTTCGTTCGCTCCAACTGTTCACCGAGCACCTCGTGCGCCTGACGATTTAACCCCGTATAAAACAGCATGAGATGATTCTGTAGTTCAGCCTGGCGTTCAGCTCGAAGCGGCACGGGAGCCACCGTGACCTCACCGGTCCGAGCGAATTTCAGATGAAGCAGACCACCGTGCGCGCAGATGAACTGGTCCTGCACACCAACGCGCTCACAAATCATCTCCTGTTCAACATAGATCGCTTCTTCCGCAAGCTGTCGTGAGCTTACCCTCTCGCCCCGGAAGGAATGGAGGGCATGCAGCAGACCAACGGTGAAAGAGGAGGACGACCCCAAACCCGATCGCGCTGGCAGATCACCCATGTAGTTGATCTCGACTCCCCGATCCATTTTCATGAATCGCAGGCACTCACGCACCGATGGGTGCTCGATCTGATCTCGCTCTCTCACCAGTTCCGTGCGGGAATAGCTGACGCGTATCGAGTAATCAAACAGGTCTACAAGTCGATTCACTGTCAGGTAGGAGTACTTGTCGATGCTCGCGCCGAGCACCTGACCACCATGCTCGCGGAAATGGTCCGGATAATCGGTGCCGCCACCGAAGAAGCTGATCCTCACCGGCGTCTTTGTAATGATCAAATGACTCCACCCAGGAAACGGTCTCGGATCGATTCAGCAGCGTCCAGAAGGTTATCTGCGATCAGATTCGGCTTGAGTCCATCCAAGCGTTCGTACTCAGCCCCGTATCCAGTGCGCACGAGAACCGTCTTTGCTCCAACCGCTTCGCCTAGTTCAATGTCACAGGGTTTGTCGCCGATCACGAAGGAACTGCCCAGATCAGCCTTAAAGTCAGAAGCCGCTGACCGAGCCAGACCTGTTCGCGGCTTACGGCACTCGCAATTGTCCTCGGGAAGATGTGGACAGAAGTAAATGGCATCAACTCGCGCACCACCCTGGGCCAGGAGATCGACCAACCGCTCGTTTATTCGCTCGAGGGTTGCCAAGTCAAAATAACCCCGTCCGATGCCTGATTGATTACTGATCACGACAACGGGCAGCCCAAGTTCGTTGAACAATCGGATTCCTTCCGCGGCATTTGGAATCAACTCAATCTGACTTGGTGAGGAGAGATAGTTTCTCTCGTGGTTGATAGTCCCATCGCGATCGAGCAGGATCAGCCGGTTCGTCTGAGTTGGTTTCATAATCAGACATTCTTCATTTGTGACCGGCCAAGCATCCGGAATCCCTTGATCAGTTCGCGAATGCCTTCCTCGAGCGAACGGGACGCAGTGAAGCCCTCTTCCTCGAGTCGCCTATTCGAGACGATGTAGTTCCGCTTGTCCGGATCGCTGCCGACCGCGCCGAAATGGATGTAGAACCGAGGAACCAGCTCCTTGATCGCCCGCGCCAGTTCTTCCTTGGAAAGATTGGCGGCTTCGAGACCCGCGTTATAGGGACGACCTGTCATACGCTGCGAATTCTCAATGCAGTGCGCAAAGCAATCTGCGACATCACGGACGTGAATGTAGTTCCGTTTGAAGTCCTTCTCGAAGATGACAATGTAGCCATCCGTCACTGCCGCGTAGACGAAGTGATTAACAAGCAGATCGATTCGCATGCGCGGCGACATCCCGAAGACCGTTGCAAGCCTCAGAGTTATTGTGTTTGGAGAGTCAAGCAGCAGTGCTTCAGCTTGAACCTTGGTCCGGCCATAGAGAGAAATGGGCTCGAGTGGCGTCTCTTCGGTGCAGAAGACGTCACCAGACTTCGTGCCGTAGCCGCTGTTGGTCGTGGGGTAGATGACAAGCTGGCTCGGGCTGCGCAGACGATTGAGCAGTTCTACCGCGTCCAGATTAACGGATCGGGTCACCCAGGGATCTCGGTCACAGGCTGGCGCGCCGACAAGGGCCGCCAGCGGGATCAGGACGTCGGCGTCCTTGACGAGGCCGCCAAG
>JANNRD010000106.1:0-15606 GCA_031401095.1 Acidobacteriota bacterium | reverse complement strand
CTCAAGAAGGCAGCGCGAGATCTGAAGGAGAGCGTCTGGCGCACTTACAAATACCTTGCCCTGCTGGCAAAGGACAACACTTTACGTGTAGTGGACCTCGGTCTAGTGCATTCGAGCGCGGCCGACAGTCTCGTAACCTTCATTCTGAACCGACTACTGCAAGACGACGATCTGGCAGACGGCGTCAGCCCGAACTTCCTGCTTCGCAACTGGCCTCCCGCGTTCATTGAATGGAGCACCAAGGCTGTGCGGGATGCGTTCTTCGCTTCGCCGCAATTTCCTCGCTTGCTAAACGCTGATGCGGTCAAAGACACGATTGCAAAGGGTGTGGCAGGTGGTCACATCGCATATGTGGGCAAGACCTCGACGGGGGCCTATGATCCCTTCAACTATTCCTGTGATATCAGTCAGGGCGAGATCGAGATATCAGGTGATATGTTCGTTATTGCGAAAGAGACTGCCCTGAACTACAAGCTAAGCGGGCTCGCAGTCCCGGTCCAACAGCCAGATCCACCTCAGGCAGGCGGTGTTGACGTCGGCGGGACTACCACGGTGGTCGCGGGCGAGTCTAAAGGTGAGGAATCAGGCACGGGCACTCCCAGCAGCACAAGCGGCCAAGCCGGGACGGCTGCAGCGACGCTAAGGTGGACCGGCGAAGTAACCTCGCAGAAGTGGATGAACTTCTACACCAAAGTTCTCTCGAGATTCGCTGCGGCTAAGGGATTAAAACTGACGGTGACTGTTGAAGTCTCCCCTGAGGATGGTGTTTCAACGCAGAAAGCGGAAGAGACGAAAGTTGCTCTGCGCGAACTCGGCCTGAATGATGATGTTCGAGTTGAATAGAATTCCTTTTTGAGTTACCTAAACCTACAGCAGATTGAGACGCGCCAAACAAGCGGCCACGACTCGATCCTGATCAAATCCGAATTCCTCAGGGGCAGGTAACCGACGAGGATGAAACCACGCGAATGACAGCGCCTCACCGCGGGCATGTATGGCACCCTTGACCTGCACGCAATAGGTCAGTCCGATTGCATGTTGCCGAGGATCAAACCCGCCGATGGCTCTCGGGATGTCAAAGTACTGGGCAACGTAATGGGGTTGGATTTCCTGTTCAAGCTCGAACTGAATTTCCTCCCCTAGAGCGTCTCGCAGCTGGTCACTAACTGCTTCGGTAAGACTTTCATTACGAAAAATTCTACCACCGACGAGGCACCAGCGCCGGCCTTGGTGTGGAGTTTCGCGGAAGATCAGCCCGACTGCCGTATTGCTTCCTTTGCCTTTCGCTTCAAATTGAAGGGGAAGAACATCCACGCAAGCGACTGGAACCGACTCCTGGATTTCGTGCCATCTGTCAGAATCAAGCCAACCAGGTTTCATGTCATCCAACCTCGTTTGCATACAACGTCAATAAGCACCGCAGCAGCAGCCACGGCAAAAGCATAGAGAACGGCGCGCCAGACCTTGTATGAACTCCACGTGTTAGGGAGATGGCTGCCAGGCCTACGTGCGTGGATGGGCATGAATTTCTCATTTTTCTCATACTCTTCGAGCACTCTCATATCCTCCGTCTCATTGTAACGGTGCTTTGACATGAGTTGAATGGATGCCAATGCCGCGATGAGGGCGAGCATTGCTGAGATGAACCGAGCGGTTGGCCTAATCCCAGAACCAAGGGCGATGGTGAACAGAAAGGCCTGCGCGGTTAAGCTCAGCACGGGGGTTTGCCAGAGCATCGTATCAAATCCCTGACGACGTGTGGCCAGGACTCCGTATTGCTTTTCGTTGAGTGTAGACATTTCGCCACCTTTTTTCTTTCGGCTAACCAGGAAACTCAGCGGCGGCACCACGAGTGCCGACCCAGAAGCGAAGCATTAGCCCGCGCCCGATACTCGTTGAATGGCAAAGTTCGAAGCGCTCGCCGAGGGAAGCATACGAAGTAGCTTTCTCCGCTGCAAGAGCCAGTCAGCGTAGAGGCAAGAGAACGGGGACGCTAGGGGGACGCAATTTCATAAAAACAGGTCCAAATCAGCACCAACGAGGACAAGTCGGCAGGGCAGCTAATTCATTCTACCCTACTAACTTATCCTCACTCTTACTCACTCATACAAATGCTCCTGAATGGACTTTCACGGCGGCGACACGGGTTCAAATCCCGTACGGGACGCCATTTCTTTTCAAGCAGTTACAGCCACCTCGCTGACAGATTCAAGAGGGGCGGGGACGCAGCTTCTCCCGTCCAACCAGCGAAAGATCACCGAAGACATCATCGAGTCTCTGGAATCGTTGGTTTCAATTCCGGAATCGCCCAAGAAGCAATGCGCGAGGTCACCTCGTCGAGTGATACTCCAGCTTGCCTCGACAGCCTCGTCAGGAACATCCTGTTTCGTCGGCGCCCTGACAGGTGCGGACAATGCAGGGCGGATTTCCGTCAAATGGTTGGCAAGGTCACCGAGCGGTGCGAATCGCAGATATCTCAAGTTCGAGAAGCCGTGGGAGGCCGTGTTTCGCGACATGACCCTGAGCCACCTCGGCGGCGTGAAGTAGATCAGCTATCTGCCGCACTTAGATGTTTTCACTGTAGAAAGAGGGCATATTGAAGATCAAGAACATGATTTGGACAGCTCTTGCAGCCGGGCTTCTGACGAGCATTCCGTTAATAGGGCAGGCACAGGTCGTTGCAATTAAGGCGGGCAAGTTAGTTGATCCGGAATCTGCAACAGTCGTCGCCAACCAGATAATTCTGATCGAAGGGCAAACTATTAAGTCTGTTGGCCCTGATCTCAAGATACCTGAGAACGCAACAGTCATTGACTTGTCCAAACAAACGGTGCTGCCGGGATTGTTTGACGCACACGCTCACCTCTGTATGACGACTCGGCGGACTCGCGATGGAGGACATTACTTCTACACCACCTTGATTGATTCGACGGCTTACCGTGCGATACAGGGGGTCAGTAACGCGCGCTCGATGCTTGAGGCTGGGTTTACTACAGTTCGCGATATTGGCAATGCAGGCAACTATGCCGACACGGCTCTGCGGCGCGCGATTGAGGAAGGGCTTGTGGCGGGGCCGACGATCATCAACGCCGGGCGCATTATCGCCCCGTTTGGCGGACAATTTCAGATGCAGCCGGATAAGCCCGGCCTCGGCAACCCGGAATATTTTTATGCAGACACCCGCGATGAACTGAAGAAAGCGATTCGCGAGAACATTCATTACGGGGCGCGTGTCATCAAAATTGTGGTTGATGATCAACCATACATTTACTCAGTTGAGGATATACGCTTTGTGATTGAGGAGGCCGCCCGCGCTGGATTGCGGGTTGCGGCTCATTGTTGGACTGAGGCAGGCGCACGCAACGCGGCGGAAGCCGGTGTTGCTTCGATTGAGCACGGGGTCGCCATTTCAAACGAGGCGCTGGAAATCGCGAAACGCAATGGGGTGTCCTTGGTCCCAATTCCGTTTACGGAGGTCGATGCCCGTGAATTCAAGACCCCCGGGGCCAACAAGGAGATCAACGAGAAATGGTTCATCGATCCAGTCAAGCGGGCGTATAAAATCGGCGTTACCCTGGTCCACGGCCCCGACGTGATCTTCACGACTAAAGAGTATTCGCGCGGGAGACTATCCATCGGAACGATTGATTATTGGGTTGAGGCGGGCATCCCAGCGCGGGTGATTTTACAAGCACTGACCACGAACGCGGCGCGACTGCTCGGCGTGGAAAAAGAACGTGGCGCAATTCGTCCCGGAATGAAGGCTGACATCATTGCTACTAGTAACAATCCGCTCGATAACATAGACACGCTTAAAGCCGTCACGTTTGTCATGAAAGACGGCAAAGTGTTTAAGCCAAATGCCCCGCTGCCCTGAAACCATGTGGTCCACCATCCGTGCCCGGTGTCGAGCGGGTGCCCAAGCACACCGGCCATACAATCGGCACAGTTGAGGGTGGTACTGGGCGCCTATCCCTGGAGTTTACTGTCTGCAAAAGAGGGTCCGCCATGTCCTGCTCATTTCTTGTACCTGACCAGGCGCTTTGCTATTCTCGCGTGCAGGATTGAACGAATGCCTCAATGAGAAATACCAACGAAGATCACACCATGGCCAAACATCTTACATCCGAGACAAGACAGCGACTGGACAAGAAGGCCACGAATCCAATTAGGCAAGAACTGTGCGCCTTGATCGTCGGCGTGAGCCTCGTCGGGTTGCTTTCGTCGGCGATAGTTGGACGCGCGGTCGGCGCTCAATCGAAAGAGATGGCCGCACCAAAGCCTCGACTCGCGCTCTGGTATGCGCATCCGGCTGACAAGTGGGAGAACGCATTCCCGGTCGGTAACGGCAGGCTTGGCGCCATGGTCTTCGGCCGGACTGACGAGGAGCAGATTCAGCTGAACGAAGAGACCTATTGGTCTGGCGGCCCATACTCCACTGTGGTGAAGGGCGGCTATGAGGTACTCCCTGAGATTCAAAAGCTCATCTTTGAGGGCCAGTACAAGAGCGCTCATACCCTGTTCGGGAGAAAACTCATGGGGTACCCGGTCGAGCAGCAGAAATACCAGGCCCTCGCCAATCTGGTTATCAAGTACCAGAGCAAAGATTCTGTCTCTGGCTATCGTCATGAGCTCGATCTCGACACCGCAATCGCGACGACTGGCTATGAGCAGAACGGCGTTCGCTATGCACGCGAGGTGTTCGCCAGCCCCGTCGACCAGGTAATTGTTGTGCGGTTGACCTCCGACAAGCCCGGAAGAATTTCCTTTACCGCGCAACTCCGAGGATACAGAAACACCGCTCACTCAAACTATGCCACTGATTACTTCCGGATGGATTCCGATGGCGGCGAAGGACTCCGGCTCAGCGGAAAGTCTGCGGACTACATGGGAATCGAGGGCAAGGTTCGCTATCAAGTTCGCCTTCGCGCCCTGCCTCAAGGCGGCTCTACCAAAACGAATGCGGATGAACTTATAGTGCAGGGCGCCGACTCGGTGACCCTTCTGATCTCCGCCGCGACGAACTTTGTAAACCATAAAGACCTGAGCGCCGATCCCAACGCTCGCGTCGAATCAGCAATCAATGCTGCGGCCGGAAAGTCGTTTGAATCCGTCAAGGCCGCGCACGTCAAAGAGCATGAGCGGCTTTTTAAGCGCGTGGACTTGAATCTGCCGGCGACGGCGAACTCACAACTGCCGACGGACGATCGACTCAAGGGTTTTGACGGAACGAACGATCCCGCTTTGGCCGCGCTGCTGTTCCAGTTTGGCCGATATCTGCTGATCTCATCGTCGAGACCGGGTACGCAACCAGCCAATCTACAGGGAATCTGGAACAAAGACATGAATCCGTCCTGGGATTCCAAGTACACTACAAACATCAATACGCAGATGAACTATTGGCCCGCGGAAGTCGGAAATCTGAGCGAGTGCGCCGATCCGCTTTTCACAATGATAAAAGAGCTGACCGGCCAGGGCAGCGAAGTGGCGCGCGAGCATTATGGCGCGCGCGGCTGGGTTCATCATCAGAACACTGACCTCTGGCGAGTGGCTGCGCCGATGGATGGGCCGAGCTGGGGCACGTTTACTACCGGCGGAGCCTGGCTCGCAACTCATCTGTGGGAACACTATCTCTTTACTGGCGACAAGGAGTTCCTGAAACAGTACTATCCGGTTTTGAAGGGCAGCGCTGAGTTCTTCCTGGATTTTTTGGTTCCGCATCCGAAGTACGGTTGGATGGTGACAGCTCCATCAACCTCACCGGAGAATTTTCCGGCTGTCCCATCGGCGGTTCGGTTCTTTGATGAGCTAACGACCTTTGAGACCACCACTTCGATTTGCGCGGGATCCACAATTGACACGCAGATTCTGAGGGATCTCTTTAGTGATGTGGAGCAGGCCGCCGATGTCCTTGGGATCGACCAGGATTTCCGGCAGAGCGTCAGGGAAATGCGGGCGAAACTCCCGCCGATGCAGGTTGGCAGGAAAGGCAATCTCCAGGAATGGCTCGATGACTGGGACGAGACGGAAAAGAGCCATCGCCATATCTCTGGTCTCTGGGGCCTCTATCCTGGGCGCCAAATCTCAGCTCGAAGAACTCCGGAGCTCGCTCAGGCGAGCAGGGTAGTGCTTGAGCAGCGCGGCCTGCAGGGCAACGGATGGGCTTCGGCGTGGAAAGCTGCCTGCTGGGCCCGACTCGGTAATGGAACAAAAGCGCTCGAGAACATCGACTATGCGATCCACAACTACACATTCAACAGCCTGTTCTCGATCTGCTCAAAGGCGATGCAAGTAGACGGGTCTTTTGGAATGTCAGCCGTCATCGCCGAGATGCTTCTGCAATCGCACGAAGAGGAGTTGAATCTGTTGCCAGCCCTTCCAGATTCGTGGAAGACCGGAGAAGTAGGAGGGCTGCGCGCGCGCGGGAACTTTGAAGTCGGGATGCGCTGGAAGGACGGCCGGCTCGAGGAGGCCGTCATTCTGTCAGGGAGCGGGAATACCTGCCGAGTCCGTTCCGGAGTGGTCTTGCAGGTCAGCTCTCAGGGAAGTACTGTTCCCGTTTCGCGACCCGAGAAGGATGTTGTGGAGTTTAGGACTACCCCTGGTGCAACTTATACGCTGACGCCTGGAAGGTAGCAGCCTTTGGGAGGCTGCCTGATTTCGGCTGTGTCGCTAAGAGAGTCGACGTCGAGCTGCCGGCCTGGAATAGTGGGCGAGCCCGATCAATTGCGGAAGAACAAGAGCACGCTGCATCCGGTGACAGGGGAACTCTGGGAAGTTGAGCCAGCACGCGCGGCAGCGACGAAATCAACATCGCGCGCAAGGGGAAAGATTACGGCTGGCTGACGATCGCCGACGGCATTGAATACCGCGGCGGTCCAATCCAGAGGGGGCATTACCGCGAAGGAAGGCCAAGGAGCGAAAAACGGAAGGCGGACAGGGACAAGCCCTGCCCGCCTTCTAAGCTACGTTGCGCAGGCGCGGACGGATGCTAACACCCCGGCGGGAAGACCGGGATCGTCAGCGTCATAGCGGTAGAGAGCCTTAGCTTGTGCAGATTGTGCCCCTGCGAGAACGCCCCTGCAGCTGTCGATGAATTAGGGTTAAAATTGATTGCCGCGCCCAACAACCCGATATCGCTCGTCGAGTACAGCTTCATCCAACCGGTTTGCCCGGCCGGGATGACTGTCTCAAAGCGCGGCACCGTCCGCGGGAAGTTGTTCGACAAGCTCAACCGGAGTTGACAGGTCCCCGGCGAGAAGCCGAAGCTCGAGGCCGCTTCAGCATCATCGTAGAGGATGCCGAAGATGTTACTCAGCGTCGATGGTCCCGTCACCAGACTACCCCCAAATCTGTTGAGCACCAGCAATGTATCATTGCCATCTGCACGAGCCCCAATGTTGTCCAGCGCCAGAACTCGCGGTGCCGCGTTGTAAGCCAGGTCGTCGAACGCCAGTACCGCTGTGTTCGAGTTCCCGTCGCAGACCGGCATCCTTCCTGAAAGTGCCGAAAACGCTTCGGCTCCCAGGTTCGCCGCGTGTCCGGTCGAGAATTTCACGTACTCATCCCCGATCAGGTAGTTGAAGTTCACTGGGCAACCAATCCGATTGACAGCCACAGCTACGATGTATCCCGTTGTGCCCGGATCAAGATTCGAGGAGAGGAAGCTCACCGTTTGGTTTTGTGAGAGGCAGACATAAGAATCAGCCACCGAACAGGTCGCGCCGTCTACGAAGAACAGGTGAACGAAAGTCGGCAGTGATGGATGTGTGTTTGTCAAATTGATGCGCGTGTTCTGAGTGCTCGGACTGCTGGGGTTTGATGTCTGAATGTTGAAGAACAACACACTTCCCGCCTTCTGATCGCTTATCGGCGACCTCGGGTCGGGCGTCTCTCCCGGGCCGACTGGGGCACAATCGATTGAGTTGCACACCGCCGTGCCGGTCATTTCCACCCGCAGGCCCGAAGGGTTCCCGCTACCCCCCGAAAGGTTCTCCACAATGAAGTCTAATGTGTTGATCCCCGCTACGAAGCCAGCGGTAATGCTAAACGGAGTAAAACTTGCGAGGTTTGCTACACCTGGGTTCCCGGTATCAACGCCGTTGAGTAGAATCTTAATCCCGGTATTATCTGCGCCCCACAGGCCCTTGATACTCGCGGTGCCCACATTGAACCCGGAGAGGTCGAACGTGGTCCGATACGTATAAAAGCCGACCGGATCCGAGGTACCTGCGTTGTTAGGACGAAGCCACGCTGAGGTTGGGCTGTCGGCGATCCAAGGCGGAATCGGAAAGCCACCAGAAGCTCGGAGCACGCGCAGGTCCGTCGTACCAGAGGGGACTGAGGTAAGTACGTAATGCGGGTCGCCCACCGTGCCATGCGGTAAGGGATAGCCGGCACTGTCCACGCCCGTGCTATACAAGCTCGGGATGACATCCAACACCGCGCCCATCTCACCAACGGCGGTCACGCTACTGGCTGTAGACGCCGATCCCGAGGTCAAGACTCCAGGAATGGCAAAAAGTACAACTGCGAGAATCAGTCTAAGATTCACGGTTTCCTCCCATTTTCAAGTCACGTGCTACACGCCGCAAGCACCAAATCTTCCCCGGGGCGCGACGAACAAGAGGCAGAAGATATCCTCTTTCACTGTCGTAATGGAACCACCCTACAGCACGTCCTCACCGCAGTCAATCAGAAAACAAAGCCAAATGGCACAGCCCTTTCCACTGTCGAGGCTGCGGGAACAGGAATCGGCGTCCATTCTCCTCCCGCTGCTCTACCTACCTCGCTTCTTCCTCACATCTGCCTTCGAGGGCGGAGAGCCATTCCCTGACGAGTGCGGCCCCTTCGCGATGCACCATGCTCCGGCCGATCTCCGGCATCATCTCCTTCGGTCGCGTCGATAGCATCCGATAAAGCAAGATCGATTCTTCGGGCTTGCCGGGCACCACATCAAAAGCCAGATCGCCCGAATAGCCGGCCGAGTTCGGATTCTTGCAGTAACCGAGACGGCGATGATCCTTTTCCTTCCAGTCAAGCAGAAATCCGGTGTAGCCAGCCGAACCTCCCGATTGATGGCAGTGTGCGCAGTTGGTATCGAGATAGGCGCGGGCTCGGGTTTCGACCGCCCCGCTCGCTGGATCGTTCCAGACCGCAGCGCGTGGTGATTGCTCAACCGGTGGTGCGCCACGCAGGTAGCCGATCTTTGTCCAGTGTGCGAGTTGATTCTCTCTGCCGTCAGCGTAAGGGAAATCACGGTTGAGATGGCGCGCTTTCGGACCGATCGGGAGGAGCGTTTTTGATCTTTCGTGGCACTGCGCGCATTCGTTGGTGTTGGGGATGCCGTAGCGGATCTTCTGCGGTGCGCCCGCAGCATCCTTCAAGGTCACATCCTCGACGCCACCAGCGACCGACAAGACAGCTTCAGTTTGAGCCTCGTTCCAAATGTAGGGAAGCGCCACCCACCCGTTGTTTGCACGCACCAGCAGCCGCGTCTCGATCAGCCGCTCGGCCCTGCTGCCACCGGTCCCGTCAACAGATGGAAACGCAAAGGTCTTGGAGAGAATCGTTCCAACGGGAAAATTGAATGCCTCTTCCGCGTCGTAGCCGGCAGCCTGTCCCGCCGGCATCCAGACGAAACGGTACTTGGCGGCATAGTCCGAAAAAAGCGGAGTGTTGAGGTCGAAAGGGACGACGCCTGCGTTCGGAACCAGCGGTGCGCTGCCCCGTTCAAACAGCCGCCACGATGAGAGCGTTTCAGGAAACGGCTCGTCGAGAAAGACCCGCACCCCCGAGCCCCATCCACTGCAACTGGAGTTCAAACCGGCGTAGAAGATGACTGCCGTCAGCACCAGCAGCGCCGGCATCTTCCGGCGCATTACTTCCCGCCCCCCGCATTTGTCGCGACGCTCGCGGCGGCGCCATCCTGCGGCAGTTTGATCTCCGAAAGCGGTGGCAGCGAGCACTGATGCGCTTTGGCGTCACGGCTCATCCTCTTGAATCCGCCGGCTCCGTCGAAGTTCAGAAACAAGGCGTCGGGGTTGTTGGCAAGGCAAATCTTAGCCTCGGCCTGGGTGCCCGGCTTGCCGTCCTTCGGTTCGATGATCCCATCGTAAATGATATCGCCAAGCGATCCGCCGGCCGCCTTTCCCAGAGCCTGCCATTTTGGCAGCCGCGAATCGGGCGATTTGCCTCCACCCGAGATACGGTTATCGTGAACGTGGATCGAGGCGGTGTAGGGATTATAATTCGGATTCTTGATCTCCGAGGCGCTCGACGCCGAGAGATAGGAAACGATGTTGATGCTCGCACTTCCATTGTCGCGGATCTCGTTGCCGAAGATCTCGACGTTCTTGACCGCCATAATCAGCATGCCAGTGCCGGTCGCGAGGTTGTAGACGGTCTGACTCCTCGGCGCGAAGTTCGGCGTGTTGTTGCCGATCACCTTGTTGTTGAAGACGCGGACGACGCCTCCGCCCTGAACGGGGAGGTCGGGAAGGTTGAAGACCATGACACCACCGGTGTTGCCAGTCACCGTGTTTTCGTAAACGTCCGCGTTCTTCGTGTTCTCGATCTCGATCGCGGCGACGTTCTTCTCCGCCCGGTTGCGGCGGACGATGACGCCGTCGGACTGGCCGACGTAGATGCCGGCGTCCGACGCGCCAATGGCAACGCATTCTTCGATGAGGACATTCCTGCAGTTGACCGGGTAGAGGCCATACGGTCCATTGGTCGTCTGCGGTCCGGCCGTCCATTCGACACGGACGCGGCGGATGGTGATATTCGTTCCGCCATCGATCTTCAGCGCGTCGCCGGCGGCATCTTCGATCGCCAGATCCTCAATCGTGAAGTCATCGGCCTTGACCAGCATCCCGGCCGAGCCGGCCGTCTGTCCCTTGAATGAGAGCGTCGTCTTGTCGATCCCCTGCCCGCGGATCGTCACCTTTCCAACGGACAGCGAGAGCGTTCGGTCGAACTGAAATTTGCCGGCCGGAAGCGCGATGACGCCGCCAGGTTTGACTTTGATCAGCTCCTCTTGCAACCGCTTCGAGACATCGTCAGCCGCAAGCGGGCCCTTCTGATTACCGTCACCGGGGGCGCACGCCGCGGTCCAGACCAGAAGTCCGAAAACGCAAATCAACACGACGAGACTCTTTCGCTGGCTCAGTTGCTGGTTCATGGTTATTCTCCGTCAAAGTGGTAGGTAGACGACCGGATGGTCAGAATCACGGTCAGATAGTAGCTGCAAACGCGTCCCGCCTGCTAGTCCTGCCCGATTTCGGGGCGTTTTCTTCCCGAGATCTCACACAGCGAGCGGTCGAGCTGCGCCTCGGGCTAAGATGTTTGAGTTCGCCAAACCTTTATGTGAAACTCCTGATCAATCGGCAACCTAGTTTGGGTTGAATGCCCTGGGACCCAAAGCATTCTTGAAGTTGATAGGGGAGATCTTATGAGCACCATTAGCTTGAGATTGGCAGAATCACTGCATAGGAGCGTGCGTGAGCTTGCCGAACTAGAGAACATATCGATCAATCAATTCATCGCGACCGCATTGGCCGAGAAGATAGCCGCGCTGTTGACGGACGACTACCTAAAAGAGCGAGCAAAACGGGGTAGCCGTAGCAGATTTGAGGAAGTCCTATCGAAAGTAAGAGACGTTAAGCCACAAGAAGCTGACGAGTTATGACGCTCTCTGGTACGCCAAACGTGAAACTTCTGATCAATGGACACCTACGCCTCTTTCAATCGGACACCGATTAACCGCAAGGTTAGTACGCCAGTAAAACGTCTTTCGCAGATTGGAGTTAACTCTATGCGCCGTGCTGCATTGGCTCTGCTTCCGTTGGTGTTGCTTGTCGCGTGTTCTTCAACGCCGCAAAAGTTCGACCTTGTGCTGACAGGTGGCCGAGTCATCGATCCGGAAACCGGGTTCGACGCGATCCGCAACGTCGGTATTCGCGGAGACACGATCATCCGAGTCTCGACGGAACGGCTTGAGGGAGCGCGCACCATCGACGCCAGTGGGCTGGTAGTCGCACCCGGATTCATCGATCTACACCAGCACGGCCAGAGCCAGGACGACTATCGACTCCTGGCTCTGGATGGGGTCACCTCTGCGCTGGAACTCGAAATCGGCGTTCCCGATATCGGCCGTTTTGTCGACGCCCGTCGTGGGAAGAGTCCCATCAACTTCGGTGCCGCCGCAAGTTACCTGGCATCGCGCGTCCTTGCCTGGGATCTGCCTTTGCCAGCAAGCATCTTCGGCCCGGAGGCGGGAATCATTCCCAAGTCTGGCCCCGCCACTAATGAACCAGCCTCTCCGGAGCGACTTGGTCGGATGCTTGCGACTCTCGGCAGCCAGATCGCAGCAGGTGCGCTGGGTATTGGCATGGGCCTCGAGTACGCACCCGGAGCAAGCCGGCACGAGGTGATTGAAATCTTCAGGCTTGCTGCGAAGCACGGGGGGGCGGTTTTTGTTCACGTTCGCAGTGGTGGTCGCATTGAGCCAGGGTCAAGTATCGAGTCCGTGAGCGAGGTCATCGCAGCCGTGGCCATCAGTGGTGCCGCCGTCCACATCGTCCACGTCAACAGCACCTGCACGAGTGACGCACCCGAGTGCATTTCGATGATCGTCGGTGCCAGACAACGAGGACTCGACGTGACCACGGAGGCCTACCCTTACACCGCGGGCATGACATTCATCAATTCGGCGGTCTTCAATCCGGGCTGGCGCGAGAGAAAGGGCCTGGAGTATGGCGATCTCGAGCTGCCTGAGTCGGGAGAACGCCTGACGCAGGAGCGGTTCGATCTCCTCCACGCGGCACCCGAACCTCGCCTGATCCTGATCCACACGAATCCGGACGAGGTGGTGGATGCGATTATCGCAAATCCGCTCACCATCATCGCGAGCGATGGTCTGAAGGACCATCCGCGCGGAGCCGGCACGCATGCGCGAGTGCTGGCACGGTATGTCCGCGATAAAAAGACCATCACCTTGAACGATGCGATTCGAAAGATGTCGTTGATGCCCGCCCAGCGGCTTGAGAAGGTGACACCGGATGCGAAGCGACTGGGAAGACTCCAGGAAAAGGCGCAGGCGGATATCGTCGTCTTCGACCCTCAAGCCATTCAAGACCACGCGACCTTCCGGAATTCCACTGCAGCCAGTGTGGGGGTGCGATACCTGGTCGTCGCGGGCACGCTCGTGGTCAACGAGGGGCGCCCCGTCGAAGGTGCCGCTCCCGGCCGAGCGTTGGTAAGCAAGATCGATTCCGGGAAGCAAGATCACTGACGGCACCTGCAAGAATCCGGCTCGAGACGCCGCACGGCAGGGACATGCTGTCGCCTTACCGAGCCCTCAAATCTCGCTCAAAGTCTTCTCGAGGAACCTGCGGTTTGCCGCGGCATTCGCGGCTGTCGCCTCACTGGTTTCACCGACCTCGCAACACTCGACCATGACCGGCCCGTTGAAGCCGCCGGCCTTGAGCCCCTTGAAGACTGCCGTGAAATCAACTTTGCCAGTGCCAAACTGGATCATGACATCGCCCTTCGGCGAGCCACAGTCCTTGGCACAGAAGCCGCTGATGTGCTTCGCAATCGGATCGATCTCTGCGACCGGGTCCTTTCCGGTGTAGTAGATGATATTTCCGGCGTCGTACCAGATCGAAAAGTTGCGATGATTGACCTCCTTGATGACACGCAGAATCTCACTCGAGGCGCCGCTGATGCCACCGTGGGGCTTCATGACAAGTCTGATCTTCTTCTCCTGAGCGTAATCAGCCGCATCGCTCATGACCTTGATGTAGTGGGAAAACTCCTCGGGCTTGTCTGTCCCGAATGACATGACGTACTTCAACGAGAGAAAGTGCGCGTTGTCGATCTGCTTGCGGACTTCGGCGACCGAGTCCTCGATGGAAATGCTGTGGCGTGAGCGCAGTGCCGCCATGTTCGCACGGACACCGCTCGCCGCAAGTCGCGCTTTGAGTCCCGCCAGATACTCGGGTGTTGCCGATGCGTCGACAAAGGGCTCGTCTTTAGTACGAGTGAGAAGACCTGTTGTCCTGTATCCCGCGGTCTTGATCTTCTTCAACGCATCATCAAACGACCATTTTGTAAAAGGCCGATTGAAACAGCCGATCTCCCAGTTTGCGCGAGCTGCCGCAGCGTAGCCCGAGGTGAAAGCCCTCTCTGTCAACGTGACCGCAGTGACGGCGGCGGCATCTCTGATGAACTCTCTTCGGTGCACTTGCATACAAAGCCTGTCGGTCGTTTCAAGATTGTTCGAACAGGAAAGACGCAACTAAACGGTGGTAGCTTACCAAATCCTCCTGCGTAATGCTCGCGACCTCGAGCCGAACACTTTGAAAGCCTGTGCAGCTCGGCAAGCGGGGAACTCGCCGCGACGGTGCCAAGTGGGGTTCCTCGACCGCTGGACTACACCACAACCACTACGATATTGTCGCGATCGCAGGTTGGAGGAGCACCAACAGTCGCAGCAGCAGCAGGCACAGCAGTGAGGAAGGAAGGATATTCAGTGAGCAGCGAGTACCAGTCTTTGCGCGTGGAAAAGAACGACGGGGTCGCCGAAGTTACGCTTCTTGGGCCAGGCAAGGGAAATGCGATGGGGCCGGACTTCTGGCGCGAAATGCCCTCCCTCTTTGAGTCCTTCGATAGCGATGACGACGTGCGGGTCGTGATTATTCGCGGTGAGGGTAAGAATTTCAGCTACGGTCTCGACCTGGTCGGGATGATGGCTGGACTGGGCCCTCATATCGGTGGGCACAATCTTGCTGCCGAGCGAACTCGCATGCTCGATCTGGTCGCCACGATGCAGCAGGCCTGCGACCGCGTCGCGACGTGCCGCAAACCTGCGATTGCCGCCATTGCGGGTTGGTGCATCGGTGCTGGCCTCGACCTCGCGTCCGCTTGCGACATCCGGCTCTGCTCGCGTGATGCGAAGTTCAGTTTGCGCGAGGTGAAGGTCGCGATTGTGGCTGATATCGGCAGCCTGCAGAGGTTGCCGCGGATTATCGGTGAGGGAAACACGCGCGAGCTTGCGTTCACCGGGCGGGATCTCGATGCAGAGGCCGCACTTCGCATGGGCCTTGTCAATGACGTCTGCGAAACGAGCGAGGTCCTGTTCGAGAGGACGCGCGCGATGGCCAATGAAATAGCCGCTAACCCTGCATTGGTCGTGCAGGGAATCAAACAGGTCATGAACTATTGCCAGGATAAATCCGTTGCCGATGGTCTGAGATATGTCGCGGTCTGGAACGCAGCGTTCTTCCAGTCGCAAGACCTTGCTGAAGCGCTGACGGCATTTAAGGAACGGCGCGCGCCGATCTTCAAAGGAAGGTGATCGTGACTGCCTCTTGCCAGGCTGCGCGATTTACCAAATCGCGCTACAGAGACGCGCTTGAGTAACGCGATTTGGCAAATCGCGTCCATTGCGAGGAGGCATGCTGTGATCCCTCTCGCCTCTTGCCAGGCTGCGCGATTTGCCAAATCGCGCCGCGCTTGAGTAACGCGATTTGGCAAAGTGCGCCCATTGCGAGGAGGCATGCTGTGATCCGTGTCGCCTCTTGCCAGGCTGCGCGATTTGCC
>JANNRD010000105.1:0-18816 GCA_031401095.1 Acidobacteriota bacterium | reverse complement strand
GTCGTCATCCGAGCCGCACCGTTGAACCGAACCACCGAAGAACCGACAAAGTTGATCCCGTCGACCGTGATCGGCACCGGGACACCAGTTCCGACGACCGGATTCGGGCTGACGTTGGTAATCGCCGGTACAGGGCTGTTGATTGCGAAGCTAATCGCCGAAGATGTTCCGCCACCCGGTTCTGGATTGAAGACGCGAACTGGAACAAATCCACCCAGGAGCAGGTCAGAAGACGAGACCGTCGCTGCGAGAGTACTGGCTGAAAGGAACTCGGTCGGCAGGTCGCGATTTGCCCAACGCACCACTGCATTGGCTGCGAAATTGGTGCCTGTCAAGACCAGCGTCAACCCGGCCGACCCGGCGTTGGCCGCATCGGGAGAGATCGAAGTGAGTCGCGGCAGGAAGTTGAGCGGCACCACCTGAACAGGAAGACTGTTGGAAGACCCGCCTCCTGGCCCCGGGTTGATCGCGACCAATGAGAGTGCCCCAAGTACCAACTTGTCGGCCTGGCTGACCTGCACAGTGACTTGAGTGACGCTGTTCCGCGTCGTCGGCCGATTGGCACCGTTGACCTGCACGATCACACCGGACACGAAGTTGCTTCCAGTAATGACAATCGGCGAATTGCCGCTTGTTCCCTGTCCAACCCTATTCGGCGTGGCGGACAGGAGCGACGGAACCGGGTTGCGAATCGTCAGGTTGACGACATTCGACGTTCCCGATCCCGGCGGTGGATTGAAGACGTTGATCGTCACCTGGCCTCCAAATACGAGGTCGGCCTCCTAGATCACCGCCGTCAGTTGATTGGCTGAAATGAACGTCGTCGGTCGGGAATCGCTATTGAACTGCACCACCGACGTCGGTGTAAAGAACGCTCCTTCGACAGCAAGCGTAAAGGCCTGCCCTCCAGCATTGACGGTCGTTGGTGTGATGCTGGAAATGATCGGTGGGTTTCCGGTCGCAGTGTTGACCACCAGACTCACCGAATTCGAAATTCCTCCGCCCGGTGTTGAATTAAAGACCGTAACAGAATTGGTCGCAACGCTCGCGATATCCGAGGCAGTGATCTGCGCCAACAACTGAGTCGCATTAGCGAAAGTAGTCTGACGCGGGCTGCCGTTCCAACGAACCAACGAACCCGCAAAAAAGCCCGTCCCATTGACCGTCAGGACAAAGGCAGGTCCACCAGCGGTCGCCTGCGTCGGGTTGATTGAATTGATCCGCGGGAGAGGATTGTCGGATTGAACAATGCTAAACGGGACTGCGTTCGAAACTCCACCCGCCGGGGGTGGCGTCGCCACGGTCACGAGCGCCGTTCCGATACTGGCAATGTCCGATGCAAGTATCTGCGCGCTCAACTCAGTCCCACCGACAAAGGTGGTTGTCCGAGGCGAGCCATTCCATCTAACCACCGCGTTCTGGGTAAAACTGTTGCCGATAACACTGAGTGTGAACCCGGCCCCTCCAGCGAGGGCCGAATTCGGACTAAGAAAGATGATCGTCGGATTACCGAGACCGACCGTCAGCGGAAGCGTCGCGGAAGGACCTCCACCGGGAAGCGGCGTAAAGACTCTGATCTGAGCGACACCGCCAGTGGCAATGTCTGAAGCAAAGATCGTCGCCTGCAATTGGGTCATCGAGACAAACGTCGTCTGCCGGTTCTGCCCATTGATCTGAACCACAGAGGAGGCAATAAAGCTGCTACCCGTCAGGGTCATCAGGAAATCAGGCCCCCCCGACGTGACTGTGTCCGGACTGATTAAGGTGAGGACTGGCGCCGGGTTGGGCTGACCCGAAACCGTGAATGAGAAGTTATTCGAGTTGCCTCCTCCCGGTGGAGGATTGACGACGCTGATTGACACCGTCGTTTCACTGGCGACATCACTGGCCGAGATCTGTGCATTGAGCTCGGTGCTATTGACGAAAGTCGTTGGCCTGGGATCTCCCGCCCAACGGACGATGGCGTTCTGCGCGAAGCTCAGGCCGATCACCCTCAAGGTGAACGCGCCACCCTGCGTGGCCCAGACTGGCGGATCCAGTGCCGTGATGCGCGGGATTGCGCTGGCCATGATGACCGAGACGTTGATGCTGTTCGAAAGCCCGCCGCCCGGCGTCGGGTTGACGACGATCACCGTCGCTGTCCCGACTGTGTTGACATCTGTGGCGAGGAGCGTCGCTGTCAACTGATTGCTGTCGCCGAAAACCGTCTGCCGATTTGCACCGTTCCATCTGACGATCGCACCCGGAACAAACTTGCTTCCATTGACAACCAACCCCTGGCTGCCGCTATTGACACCGATAAGGCTTGGCGACGTGCTGATCAGCGTCGGGATCGGGTTGTTGACAGCAAGGGTCAGTGACAGAGAGGCGCCACCGCCGGGCGGTGGGTTGGCAACCGTAACATTGAGGAGCGCGGTCTCGGCGATGTCCGAGGCCGGAACGAAGGCCTGTAACTCGGTGCTGCTCACAAAACGAGTTGCTCGATCCAGATTGTTGATGCGCACCGAGGCGCCGTCGACAAAGTCATTTCCATTAACAATCAGGGTGAATGTCGGCCCACCAACGATCACGAAGTTCGGGCTGATCGAAGTCAGTGTCGGAATCGCGTTGACAGTCGGGGTGAAGTTGATCTGCCCCTGATTGAACGTCGCTGTCACGTTATCTGCATTCGTGTTGACGACTGCGCGACCAACCGGACTGTCGCCAAAGCTGACGATCGAAGTATTCTGGTTCCCGTTGAGCGGTACCGTGAAGGTGACGACGAGGAGCTGCTTTGTCCCAACTCCGAAGCTTGTCCCCGCCCGCAGCCCAAGGACCATTCCGATTCGGCCAAGTCCGATCTGTGATGTGTTGATGTTGAGTACGGGGTTTGACGGCTGTGGGACGCCGGTGCCGAGCGTGGCTCGCACAAATGTCATGTGCGCTGGGTTGTAGTTGATCGTCAAGCCGACCGCGTTTTCGTCACCCTGCGCGTCCAGTTCAATGACCTGGTTGTTATCCTGTCCACGATTGAAAGTGGCATCTGCAGCACGGACCACACGAAACTGAGCTGCCTCCTGTGTGCTCGCGGGAAGACTCGCAGCTTCGATGGCTCCTGCCTCGGCCAATGAACTTGAAGTCGTCGGTCCGGCTGCGGGCTGTGACGGATCGAGCCCCTCGGAATAGCGACCGGTCTGCACCCAATCGGCGAGGGTGATCAGCCCATTGCCTGAGGTACCTCTCGGCGCACAATCAGCACGCTGAAACTCCGTCCCGTTTTCGACCGCATCAAGTGCCGCAACAAATCGCCCTTCCTGAATCCAATCCCCGATCGTCAGGGCGCCATCCGAGCTGCCATTCGGGCGAGGCGCGACGTCGCCTTCGATCGCGGCTGCAACAGTCACGGCGCCTGCAGCGTAGCTGGCCAGCAAGCCCGTCTCGTTCGCGTCTGTGATGCCGCGCACGACCGGTTGGTCGGCAAACTCGACCGTCGCAATCCGGCCGTCGACCCCGTCCTCGACGTCAAAGCTCAAACTGAGAAGACGATTGCGGCCGGCTTCAAGTGAGCGTCCTTCAGGTAACTCGATCGAAACGCCAAGGAGCCCGTCTGATGCTCTGGAGTAGTCCAGATTAAGCCGCGCTCCAGTTGCATCCGCACCCAATTCGGCTGCGAGCAGATCGAAGAGACCCGTCTCAAAGCGGAGGCTGAACTGAATAGCGCGCTCGTCGCCCTGTGCGAAGAAATCGACTGGCATCGTCAATCTGTCGCCCGGCGCAACACCGGAGGACGGGACACGAAGCAGACGTCCCTGTGCCATGAAGGATCTCAGCGAGGGAGCGGCAAAGGTCGAGAAATTCCACCCGGCTTGTCCGTCGCGCTGGAGCGGTCTGACCGGCTCGACGGCAATGACCGCGGACGTCTTGCTCTCAAAAGCCACGGATCCTGACCCTGCACTGGCTGACGCAACTCGCGTCGAGAAGACCGAGAGAAACGCGCCCCCTGCCACCACCATCGAGGCGAGCAGGCTCAGCCCGAATGCCAGTCTAAACAGCGAGCTGGCAGACTTCGAAGAGGTATTCATTGCAGTGTGCTCCATAATTGATAACTCCTGACCCTTGCGCACGGGAACTGTCTATTCCTTTTGTCCTTCATCACAATCCGATTTCAATTGGTCCGAAACCTCTACACCCAACCGCTGCTGGCATCGATCGAGGGGCTATCAGGGCAAACTTCAGGCAGCAAACTTCAGGCCAACTTCAGGGAACAAGTTTCTTTGGCCAATCAACACGAGAAACGTACCAAAGAAAGCGACCGTCAAAAAAAATGCAAGATCCTTGAAAACCCACCTCGCAAACCCGTGAGACAATCCCCTGGTTCGCATTCAACAACACTTAAAGCTCTTTTTCAAGGTACCAATTCTAACCTGTTATCTGGATTAGGCCAACAGCCACTACAGGGGCGTGAAGATATCGGGTAGCTGCGCTGGCTCCAGGGCCCAACTCCGACGGTCTTATGGGTCCGGTAATGATACCCCGAAAGACTGTTGGATGTCATTATAAAAAAGAAATCAAAAAGCTAGAGCCCAGTGATGCGAAGCCCGGTATGACTCTTGTATCGAATATTTAGTCCGATGAGGAGCGCGGTGAGGGCCTCAACCGTGCGTGAATTCGCCAGTGGGCCAGCATCGACGAACCGGCAACCGGGGATCGCCTCGACCAAGGGCCGAAGCCTCTCTTTCGCCGGTCTCGAGTCGCCGCAAATAAGCACGTCACATTCCACGTCGTGGCTTCCCTCGATGAGAAGCGACGCTGAAATGTTGTGAAAGCCCGAAACAACAGCGACCCCTTCCGGGGCGAGCTCGGCGCATTGCTCAGCTGCGGACCCTGCCCAGACGCCGAGCATTCGGCTCGGACGCCCGCCGATCGCCGGCTCGAGGGGTACTGTGACATCGACAAGAAGGCAACCAGGCGACAAGTGATCGCGAATATCCTTGATCGTCGCAATCTGCGCAATCAGCGGCACCGTCACAACGACGATCCCCGCCAATGCAGCCGCGCTCGCGTTGGCGGTACCAGTGACACCGGTCTCGATCCCAATCAGTTGCCGCATCTCTGCCGCTGCCAGTTCCGCTCTCGCTGCCTCACGCGATCCGATGACGATTTCGTAGCCCGCAGCCGCCCATCGCAGGGCAAGCCCTTTACCCTGATCACCAGTTCCCCCGATAATGGCTATTCTCTCTTTTGTCATGAAAGTTTCTCTCGAAAAACGCTGCCTGTTCAGCGGTGGTGGACTCCTGATTGTAGCATTAAGTTAGGGTGGCGCTCTCTGGTGGTGAGGAGGATGCGTGAGCGCGGTGCGCGAGTTGGAAAACTGGAAAGCGAACCTCAGGAACGCGGTTGCGTGGCTGCGAAAGTGGGCCACGATTCAACTGGCGCCGCAGCCCCATCAAGTATCACCTGGCAGTCTCAGCCGGGTCTTCCTGCGACTTGGCGCGACTGGCTTTGGTGGTGGGATAGCCGTCATCGCCCAGATCCGGCGCGTCGCCGTCCGCGAGCAGCGATGGCTTTCAGAGACCGAGTTTCTTGATGCGATATCACTTGCTCAGAGTCTCCCCGGTGCCAACGCTGCCAACGCGGTGACCTACATTGGGCTGAAACTCGCAGGATTACGCGGCGCTCTGATCTCGACAACGAGCTTTATCCTTCCGTCTTTCCTGATCATGATCGGCCTGACTATTGCGCACGATCATCTCTCCGATTTGCCGGACGCCCAGCGAGTCTTTCAAGGATTCAACGCGGCAGTTGTCGGGTTGATCGTGGCAACAACCGTCAAACTCGGCAAAACTGCGATGCAACGACAGTGGCACCTTGAGCTTGGCGTCGGGGTCGCATTCCTGCTTATCTTCACGGAGATGACGGTTGCCGAGGTCGTTCTCCTCGCCGGTTTGATTGGGGTTTTCATTCAGTCGTTCAAGGTCAGAGCGCGGCACCGCGTACGCAAACGATTGCGATTGAAGCGACAGCAAGTCGTCGGACCAGACGAGGGCGACAAACCTCAAGACGTGACCACACCTCAACCGGAAGAAGGAAGTCAGCGCCGCCTCTTCTCAGTCGCGTTGCCGCTTCTCGCAATCTTGTTTGTCTGGCCGTTCCTCGAGAAGTTCGTCATTGTCTGGCAGCTCATGACCATCTTCCTGCGTGTCGGGACCGTTACCTTCGGCGGCGGATTTGTCATGATTCCCCAGATCGAAACGGATGTCGTCGATGTGCATCGCTGGCTGACACATCAGGCGTTCGCGGATGGGATGGCGTTCGGACAATTGACTCCTGGCCCGATACTTATCACCGCGACGTTCATTGGATACAAAGTGGCCGGACTTGCCGGTGCCGTCGCCGCGACCATCGCCGCCTTCCTGCCGTCGTTCGTCATGACGACGATCGCCGGCACTTCGCTCAATCGGTTTCGCGCCAACACACAGGTGCAGTCCTTTCTCGGCGGAGTCGCACCAGCCGTGGTTGGCATGCTCGCTGCCGCCGGCGTCAGCCTCGCAGTTTCCGGTCTCAGTACACCGCTCAGCTATGGTGTCGCGACGCTCGCCTTTCTTCTCATGATGCGCGCAAGACTGAACCCCGTGCTCATTATCTTCGGCTGCGGGCTGCTGCAGTGGATCATTTCGCGAGGATTCCTCAAGTAGAGAAGAAAAATAACGGAAGACACCGAAAATGAATGGAATCGAGGGAAGAAAGCACAAAGTGCTTCCGCTGGTTCCGTGGACTCTCCCATCTTCCGCTGTTCCTATTTGATTCGACTCGATGCCTTGATTTCCCCGAAGGCGCAGTAGATCGGATATGTCTTGCCCTTCTCGATAAAGCTGTCGAGAAAGTTCCAGTACACCAACCCGTCGTCGCTCTCCGCGTCAAGCAGGTAGAACACCAATGCCCCAAGTCGATGCGAAGTCCTCACGAGAAGCGATCCTGCGGGGAACGTCTCGGTCTGCGCCTGTCGTCGCCCGGTGAGACGCACTCCGACGTGACCCTGGAATTCCCGGCCCTCCCGGTTGACTCGATCGATCGCAAAACTTTCCACCTCCGCCGTCAACGACTCAGTCAACTCTTCAACTGGAAGACCGTGCGCCATCAGCTTGTCGACCACCCTTCGCAGATTCTCATCGTTACGAAAGAGATACGCGCGCGGCATGGCAACGCTGCGCGAGGCTAAGAAGAGGCCGTAGTCGAGCATCGCGGTTGGAGTGGCTCGCTCTTCAACCATCGCGACCATCTCCTTACCCGAACGCGGGTTCTTGAGCTTCTTTACTTCGCCGACAAGAATGCCAACGCGCGCAGGTAGCGCTTTCAGCTCGAATGCAACACCTGCAGTCGCAGTCGTAGTCCGTTGAGCGTCCCGATCAACGCGAGCGATCAACGCGAGCAACTCCGCCGCATGCGTTCCCGCATAGTTGCAGATCTCTTCGACAAAGGCCTCGGAAACGGCGACACGGCCGCGAAAATCGAGATAACTGTACGCCTCTGAAAGAATCGTCAGCCGATTTCGGAGACCGACATAGTTGTTGCCAAAGCGCGGGCGATGATCGAAGGTTCGCCAGACTCTCGTCTGCTTCTCACCGGCCTTCTGCTCGCGGAAGCTGTTGAGCTCGCGTCCAAGAGCTTCCCCGGTTGCGAAATTTCCGTAGAAATAGGTGCGAAACTTGTGCAATCGAAGCATCGCCCTCGAGATGGCCGGCAGCATGCGGCTGCGCTCAAAGGCTATCAACCTTGAATCGACATTCGGATTGAGAGGTGGCGAGTAGGTCAGATGATAGCCGTGATACGAGCCGTTGGTGGTGTGCAGGTCGACCGTGAGATGCGGATCCCAGCGATTGAAAAGGCGGATCAGCGCATTGGCCTCTGCGGATTCCAGCTTCATGTAATCGCGATTGAGGTCCAGCCCCTTCGCATTCTCCCGAGTGCCGACGCCACCGATCGGCCCGTTCTGAGCGGTTCGGTTGGCAAGGCTGATCTTCTCATTGCCATCAGCGTTGTAGATGGGTGCAATAAGGATGACCAGTTGCCCGAGCAGTGGTTTCAGATCGCCAAGCAACACCCGCCGCGCAAAATGCAGCATGGCCTCCTTGCCTTCGACTTCACCCGCATGAATGTTGGCCATGATGAAGACGACGGGCTTTCCCGAGGTGTGCGCTTCGCGCGGACTGGTGATCGCCGCCTGGGACAGAATCATGAGTGGAAGCTCGCGCCCCTCCTCCGTTCGCCCAAACGACTCGACCCGCAGATTCGTACTCCGCTTCTGCAACTCACCGATCAAGCGCAGAACCTCTTCGTATCGAGTGGTCTCGTCGTAGTTGGACAGTTCTGCGCGAGACATGAGCGAGCGATCTTGAGCTTTTGCCATAGGAATTGAACCTGGGAGATTGCAAACGAAAAGGATGGCCAACGCAAAGGCCGATCTCATGATTTCTCTCCAATTGCATTTGTGAAGTCAGTGGGTGACGCATGCGCGATTCTAGTTGATGTTGAATGGCCTTGCCAGGGATGGTGTGGAAATTAACATCCAGCCTCCCGATGACACCCGGGAAGACTCCAAATCCGATACCCCGTTGGAGTTAGGACGGAGTTAGGACCGCGCGATTGACTCGTCCACTTCCGTCAACTATTGTTCCATGAAATTCCGCAAAAACAACATTCAGGTCATCTAAGAATCAATGATATTCAATGAAGAAGATTTCCGTCATAACCTGTATTGATGTCGAGCCTGACGAGCGACTGATTGCGCCGAATCTCCAAAGGGATTGGAGTGGTTTTGACATCACATTCGAATTCTTCAGCCATCTTAGGAAACGGCTGGAGGATGCAACGGGGTCTCCCGTACACTTCTCCTGGTTCCTTCGGATGGACCCTCAGATCGAATACACCTACGGAACAGCCACCTGGGTCGTGCGACGTTACTCTTCTCTGGTTGAGAGGATCAAGAGTGCTGGAGATGCCCTCGGTTTGCACATTCATGCTTGGCGATGGAATGAGAACCTGTGCAACTGGATCTTAGATATCGCCGACCAGATGTGGGTTGATCACTGCGTTCGACTCGGCTTCGAATCTTTCCGAGCATCGCTTAATGAACCCTGCTTGTATTTTCGCTTCGGCGACCACTGGATGAATAATGCAACTCTGGCCCTTGTGGATAAGCTGGGAGCACGATTTGATTTAACACTGGAGCCGGGACAGAAAAGCGGTCATGTTCAAGAGTGTTTCACCGGCTCTTTTTTCGATTACAGCCAGGTACCACAATATCCTTACCGACCTCGAAAGCCGATTTTAGAAGACCCGGCTCTCTTCTAAAGCGGAAGCTATGGGTAATTCCGCTGAGCGCCGGTAGCACAGACTGGTTACCAAAACCACTTGACCCGGCCGAGGAAGAAATCTCTTCACAAGAAAATCATAAGGACGTAATGATTGGAAGAAGTCCTATCGAGACCATGAATCCTGTAAATGGAGCATACGAAGGATTCCTAGATAGGGCAGATTGCCATCTCATCTCAGGCTGGGCCTATGACAAGAACCAACCTGACACACCTCTCGAAGTGGAAATATATGATGATAATGTCTTGCTGACTTCGGCTACCGCGGCCACCTTTCGGCCCGATCTATTGAGTGCAGGCAAAGGCAATGGGAGGCACTGTTTTGATATTGTCGTACCGGCCTTCCTTAAAGACGGAAAGCCCCATTTGATCTTGGTGAAGGTGACCGGCACTACTTTCTATTTGAATAACTCTCCACGGAAACTGACCTGTTGCAAGGCAGATTACCAGGAACACTATGTCACTCTGAATCTGTGTTTCAATTCATGGACAGTGTGTGGAATCATAGACAGAGTGCTAAGCGAATCTGAGGAGCCTTACCTGGCTTTGGCGCTCAGGAGCGATGCGGTGACTCACGCTGACGAGTACTCCAACTTGGAGCAGACTTTCGATTACCTCCTGTCTCATCCTTTGATCAAGGAATTGGCCTTTGAGACTCCTTCTGAAATGCTCACGCGAAGAAAGTGAGCCTCAAATGCTGTCGAGGCGCCTAACGGCCTTCTGTGGCGTAGCTTGCCAAACAACGCGGAAACTTGCTCCTCAATGCTACGTAAACAACCACGAGAGGAGTGTCGCGACGGCAGCCGCGCTCATGACGAAAGCAGCAAGGCCGCCGAAGATGTTGAGCAGGCGCCCATTGACATGTTTGCCCATGACGTGTCGGTTGTTGCTGACGAGAAGGATGATGACGATCAGCGGCGGTGCCAGCAACCCGTTGAGGACGGCAGCCCAGAAAAGCATCTTGATCGCATTCATGCCCGCGTAATCAAGCGCCATCCCGGAGAGCATCGCTAAGGCGACGACGGCGTAGAACTTCTTCGCCATTCTCGGCCGTTCGTTCATCCCTGATCTCCACGCGGCGGCTTCAGCGACCGCGTACGCCGCCGAACCTGCGAGCACGGGAACGCCAAGGAATCCGGTTCCGATCAGACCGAGAGAGAAAAGCAGGTACGCCGCATCTCCAGCGAGCGGACGGAGTGCTTCGGCTGCCTGTCTCGCCGTCTCGATGTCGTGCTGACCAGATGGGTAGAGGGTCGCTCCCGTGGTGAGAATGATGAAATAGAAGACGATCACCGAGATCGTCATGCCGGTCACAACGTCCGTCCGCGCATCCCGCAACTCCTCCGTGCTCGCGCCGATCCGCTGTCTAAGCGTACTCCTCCCCGCGGCCTTCTCCTCCTCAACCTCCTGAGCAGCCTGCCAGAAGAACAGGTAAGGAGAGATCGTTGTCCCGAAGATCGCCACCAGCGTCATGAGATATCTGCTGTCAAGGGAGAGACGTGGAACGAAGGTGGCCCGGAGGACAGCCCCCCAGTCGGGTCGTGCCAGAAATGCGGCGGCAACATAGGCAAAGAGGACGAGCGTCAACCATTTGAAAATGCGGGCAATCGTCCGATACGAAGCGAAGATGAGAAGCACGATGATGATAATGGTGAAGAAAGGGATGAACCAAAGGGACGGTAAACCACTGAGCATGCTCGCCGCCTGGGCCATCCCGCCGAGATCAGCGGCGATATTGACCGTATTCGCAATCAAAACGAGAGAGCAGGCGAACCAGAGCAAAGGGCGTGGGTAGAATCGACGGAGGACACTCGCCAGTCCTCGGCCGGACACCAACCCGATCCTTGCGCACATCAACTGCACCGCCGCCATCAAGGGAAGGCTGACCAGTGCCGTCCAGAGGGTGGAATACCCAAACGCTGCTCCCGCCGTCGAGTAGGTGGAGATTCCAGAGGGGTCGTCGTCGGCCGCACCAGTGATCAGGCCCGGACCGAGATTGCGAAAAAAGTGGCGAATCGAGTGTGGAGGCTTCTCTTCCGGTGAGATCCCGCCTTGCCGCTTTTTCATCGGTCATGACCTCACAGACGATGATGAACCACAGAGACACCGAGACACAGAGGAAGCACCGAGAAGAACTGGAGGGGTTGGTACCTTCTCTCAACCTTCCCTCTTTCTTCTCTGTGCTTCCTCGGTGTCTCGGTGCCTCTGTGGTTCATTGCTCTGCTGTCTTGCGCTCGCGCTGAAGGCTAGACCGCGATTTGACCAGCGCCCATAAAGCCAGGTTTCGATGGGCACGCGCCGGTGAGCCAGATAGCCAGCTAATTTTCACCTGTCATGGCCTCAAGACAATGATGAACCACAGAGACACCGAGACACAGAGGAAGCACAGAGAAGAACTGGAGTGGTTGGTGCCCTCTCTCAACCTTTCCTCTTTCTTCTCTGCGCTTCCTCTGTGTCTCGGTGCCTCTGTGGTTCATTGCTCTGCTGTGTTGCGCGCGCGCTGTGGACTAGACTGCGAGCTTGTAAAGCCAGCCAAGTCCGTAGAGTGCGAGAAGCGCGTAGAGTGCTGGATTTGACCAGCGGCCATAAAGCCAGGTTTCGATCGGCACGCGCCGGTAAGCCAGATAGCCAGCCAACGGAATCGAGAGACAGACCAGGAGGAAGAGGACCAGCCCAAACGGCTGTGCGATGAGTGCCGCGCGGAACCCCAGACGGACGGCGTAGGCGAAGCTGGTGGTCAGGCCGCAACTAGGACACGGCCAACCCGTCAACCTAAGAAAGAAACAAGGTGGCAGCCCCAGTTGCTCGTGTGTTCCGACACCGCTGGCTGATGGCTGAAGTACCCGAGCCACACCAAGCACCGCCCCGGCGCCAGCAGCCATGACAAGGTAAGGCAGCCGGTTCGAGGACAATTTGGCAAGAGCATTGACCTGTCTCACCCTGGCGCCCCACGGAATGCCAGAAAGGCGACAATCAGATAGATAAAGCCCCCGAGACATGAGAGAAGCGTGATGATGATCCCAGCGTAGTAGCCGACTTTGGCAAAGCCCTCACCGGCAATTGGGGCCTCCCCTCTGCGAATCGCATCGAGTTCCTGTTTGCCGAGTATCAGCCCCGGCACGCTGAGAAAGGGTCCACAGCTGACTAACGAAACCAGGCTCAGGACCATTGCTGTTATTGCTCTCCCACTCGCGCTACCCTGACCGCGCCCTTGACCACTCCCACCGGCCTGGCCACCCCCCTGGCCGCCCCCCTGGCCGCTTTGATAGCCCTGATAAATGTGTTGCGGATATGGAGGCTGCGGAGGTCGGTTGTGAGTAAAACTGGGAAGAGTGTATTCGGGCGAAGGGCTCTCGGTTGGAGGTGCCTTCGGGGCGGAGACGGGGGCACCGCAACTGACGCAAAAGCGGACATCGTCGAAATTTGTGCTTCCGCAGCGGTTGCAGAACATCGAAATAGGCTCCTCTGGGTTCAGTTCGGCTCTCCGCTACCGCGCGTGTCGGCCGGTTCGGGAATGCGTCGCGTTGTCGGTTCAACGACACTGAAATCGGGGGTCGCCGGCGACGCTGAGACAGGGAGCGCGGCAACCGGTCCGTTGAGGTCTACTGTGGGAACTGACTGGGCGGTCCGACGCTCCCGCGCCTCGATGATTCGTTTGCTCAGAAAAACTCCATTGAAAATGATGCTCAGACCAATCAGAAACGGAACAAGGCCGATGACCCAGAGACGGAGCAGAACCTCTGCATCGTGAGTCTCATTCTGCGCGACAGCCGGCATGAATAACCTGAAAAAGATCATCGCCCCGAGACCCGCCACCGCGGTGATGATGCCCCCCTTGATCTCGTTGTATCGTTTCTCCTCAGCCGAGACGCCTTTCCTTCGCTCACGCTCTTCCTCAGAGAGGAGCATGTCCGCGACCCACGTCTTACCCCAGTCGAAGTTGCCTCCTCCAGTTCGCGTCATCGCATCGCGAACACCGAGGAGGTTCGCGCCACAGCGCTTGCAGAACTTCAACGCTTCGGTCAACTGCGTTCCACAATTTGGACAGAACATCGAGACTCACTCCCACTGACGCAGCTAGAACTGGTCTCGCGGCGGTACGTATCCAGGAAGATGCTGTGTCTCTTCTTCAGTCACACTCGGGCCCGGATTGCGCGCCTCCACCAGCTCACCCGTTGGTGGGGCATCGGCGTGAACCGAGATATCAGTCATTGGAGGCATCAGCGGTTGTGGCGGGGTCGGCTGAAATGCCGGTGCCGGCGTGGCCTGGTAGGGCGCGTGATTCTGAGCTACGACCGGGCGTGCATTGACCAGCTTAGAAACCCCTATCGCCATGAGAACGAGTGCCACAAAGCTGAGAAAACCAAACGGCGAACTGCTGGTTCGAAACGGCAGCGAGAAGATAAAGCTGAAAAACTGGATCGCGAGGAACGCGCCGCCGATGATCGTTAGCTTGACGCCCTTGGCGAGGTCCCCTTGCCGCTCGCGCTCCGATTGGGTCAGCCAGTTTGATGTGCCTTGCGGTGCGACACTATGCCCCCCGAGCGCCTGAGACACCAGAAGCAGGTTCTGCCCGCACGAAGTGCAGAACTTTCTTTCTCCCGTCTGATGCGCTCCACAGTTTGGACAGAACATCGAGCCTCGAGAAGCTTTGCCTCCAGCGGGTGCTGATCCTCAAAATCGTGAGCAGTATATCACGCGGGCTTCAACCTCCGCCGAGGGGTCAGGGACGCGCTCCACCCTTCTTCATTGCCGCTTCAATGTCAGTTGCAGTGCTTGGAATCGCAGCGGACAGCTTGTGTAGACCGCTTGGGGTGATCGCATAGTCGTCCTCTATCCGCACTCCCAGTTTCTCAACCGGAATATAGATTCCCGGTTCAATCGTCAAGACATCGCCAGGCTTCAATGGGCGCGAGTCGCCGACATCGTGGACATCCATACCCAGCCAGTGGCTTGTTGAGTGGATAAAGAAATAATCCATTGTATGCTCGACGCCCTGGGCATCCTTTCCACGCAGGTTGCTCGCTTTGAAAACCTCGCGCGCCACTTGCGTCAGTTGCCCAAGCGTTGTTTTGCCAGCTTCCACCGATTCCTCGCAGCGACGTTGAGCCGCGAACACGAGATCGTAGATTTCTCTCTGCCGTGCGGAAAAGCGCCCGGAGCTTGGATAGGTGCGAGTGATATCGGCAGCGTAGTAGCTGTACTCGGCGCCGATATCGACAACGACCAACTCGTCACTCTCGATGCGTTTTCGATTCTGGTTGTAATGGAGGACTGTCGAGTAGATGCCCGAACCGACGATTGAGGGAAAGCTGGCGCGTGTCGCGCCAAAGCGAACAAAGGTGCCAAGGATGTCGCCTTCGATCTCGTATTCGTAAACACCCGGCCGGAGCGTCCGCGCGACTCCGCTGTGAGCTGCTCCCGTTGCATCAATCGCCTTCTGCAACATGGCGATTTCGGGCTGCGACTTCGTCTGTCTCAGACGATTGATCACCGAGGCGACGTTGCGCACCTCTCCGGCCACCTTCGTGGTTCCATCCGGACTGGGGTTGTTCGCAGCGGAGACAAGATTGCGAAGCTGTTCGACAAGCATCAACTCGCGAGTGCGCGTTGTGTCCTGAGGGCGGGGAATGACGGCATAGAGGACCTTCTCGATCGCGCTCAGCCGTTCAAGCGTCTCCTTGAACCCTGTGGCCGCTAAAACACGTTCGAGACCAAATGCCGCTTCTGCCTCACTACCAGGGCCAAGCTGTGGTCCCGTCCACCGTTCGGCTCTCAAATCCCGCGCAGGAACAAAGAGCAACTCCCGAACGCCCTCCAGCTCATTGAGGCCTTTTGACAGGCCTTTTGGCAGGCCCTTTGGTGCGAGAATCAGATATGAGCCCGGGGTTTCAACGCCCGTCAGATACTGGAAATGGTTGTGCTGACGGAAGCGACCGACCTCGCCAAAGTCAGCCTCGTGAGCACCGCTCACGACAATGACGCCTTCCTTGACTTCGTCCATCAATCGCATCCGACGTGACCGGTACTCGCTCAACGGCTGATTGGCGAGTCCGGGCTCACTCATCGCGACGCCCGGTAACGGCAAGATCGCGATGACCAGCGAAAAAATCGAAAGCAGCAGCCTCGTCCTCATTCTATTCCCCAATGCTCAGTTACGACGAAAGACCTGAATCAGTTTCCTCGCGCGACCCTGAAAGAGTGACATCGCTGCCATGTACCCGTATCCAAGCAGGAAGATGCAGAGGAATGGAATCGTCGCGTAGATGTGGCTTCGCAGGGCGTAGGCGACCGCACCGACAAAATAGAGTGCGAACGCGAGCTCGACAAGTGGCAGCAGACCGTGCTTTCGCCCATAAAGCCGCGCCTGCTGGAGCCAGTTATCCTCCGCGTTCTCGACGCGGTACTTGGGCGTCCTGACAAAGCTCGACTTGATTCCAAGAAGCGCTTCAAGAACCGCGCGGGTATTCGAGAAAACGAGGCCGATTCCCATTCCCATGACCAGCGGAATCAGCCAGAGACGCCGTTTCTCATTTGGAAACCGGTAAAGAATGGTCGTGCCGTAAAAGCTGACAACCGAAAAGGTCGCAAAGAGCATGAGCGGCACATCCAGGAGCAGCATGTGAAAAAGACCCTGGTTGAAGCGCACGATCAACACCGGAATGTGAAGAACGCTGAGCAGGATCATGAGCGGTGCTGCGCAGTTCCCGAAAAGCCGAAATGAGAGCTCGACCTTCTGCTGCCACGTCAGTTGTCGGTCATGCCAAACGCGCGGCATGAGCTTTATCCCGACCTGGACGAGCCCTTTCGCCCAACGTCTCTGCTGCGCCTTGAATGCGTTCATCTCGACCGGGAGCTCAGCGGGGACGTCGTCATCAAGCAAATAAACGAACCGCCATCCCATCAACTGAGCCCGGAAGCTGAGGTCGGTATCCTCCGTCAACGTGTCATGTTGCCATCCGCCACTCCACTCGATCGCCTCGCGCCGCCACATGCCTGCGGTCCCGTTGAAATTGAAGAACGCGCCGGTGCGGTTGCGGGCCGTTTGCTCGACCACGAAGTGACCGTCGAGAAGAATCTCCTGAATCCGCGTCAGCAGCGAGTAGTTGGCGTTGATATGACTCCAACGCATCTGCGCCATGCCGATGCGTTCGTCGGTAAAGTAGTCGACCATGCGGCGCAGGCAGTCGGGCCGGGGAGTAAAGTCTGCATCGAAGACCGCGATCAACTGACCCTTTGCCGTACGCATCCCGTTCTCGAGCGCGCCAGCCTTGAAGCCAGTCCGATCACTGCGATGAATGTAATCAATATCGAAACCCGCAGCCCGGTATCGCGCGACAGCGGCTGCACCGATCTCGACCGTCTCGTCCGTTGAGTCATCAAGAACCTGGATGTCGAGCAGATGGCGCGGATAGTCCAGCCCGACTACAGCCTCGATCAGTCTCTCGACTACATAGAGCTCGTTGAAGAGCGGTAACTGCACCGTAATTCGGGGTAGTTCGTCTTCCAGATAGCGTCGTTTCGGGCTCGGCTTAATGTCGCGGTATCGCCAGAAGTGATAGACCATTCGCATCCGGTAGGCCCCGAGAATTGCAAGCAGTCCGAGGATGGTGAAATAAAGGACGAGGACCGTCCAATCGAACGTGTCGAGCGAATAGAGATAACTGATGTTGTCGCGACCGTGTCTCAGAATCGGGTCGATTGAGCGACGCACCTCATCGACACTGGGCGCTGACTGCAGAAAGAAGTAGAAAGAATTCATAGTAGACAATACAGACACTCGAAAATCGTAAATGCCACTGTCGCGCACACGGGCGCGCGCAAATAACCTGTCATGGTAGCGTTTCTGGGTGTGGTGTCAATAACCAAGCGCTGCCGGGGGCGGTGCCGGCGCGCTCGGCGGTGGGGTCGCGTTCCCGGCAGAGTCTCCGCCTACCTCAAGAGCAACAGCGGAACCCGGCAAAAGCGAAGCGGAACCCTGGCCGAAAAAAGTTCCGAAACGAGGCCCGAAGCAGAGGCGCTTTGGTCATCCAAGAGCCTCCCTTCAGGACACGATGGTCGCCGTCAAACCAGAGCTCCGAGTACTCGGGATATGGATGGGCCTTGAAGCCTGGATAGGGAGCAAAAGTCGTCGCCGTCCACTCCCACACGTTGCCAGCCATGTCGAGACAGCCTGGAGGGCTTGCGCCGTGCGGGAAAGAGCCCACAGGAGTCGTTCCCAGTCGGCTCCCAGCGAAGTTGCACAACGTTGAATCGGGTGCCTGATCGCCCCAGGGAAACCGCAACTTGCGCGATGTTCCCGCATCCAACGCCGCGGCTTTCTCCCACTCGGCCTCCGTCGGCAACCGCTTTCCGGCAAAGCGGGAAAAAGCCTCAGCTTCGTACCAACTGACACATGTGACTGGATGATCGGGTCGGATCGCGTGTACCGCAAACATCTCATCGGTCTGCCACGTCTCCCCGCGTTTCCAATAGAGTGGACAGGTGGCCTGGTTCTCTTCCTTCCACGCCCAGCCCGCTTCAGACCAGAGCGCAGCGTCCTGGTATCCTCCGGCTCCTATGAATTCGAGAAACTCTCCGTTCGTTACTGGCAGGCGATCAATGCGGAAGTCGGCAAGATCGACTGAATGCACTGGCTCCTCATTGTCGTAGACGAACGGTCCTCGGCCGCCGAGGCTGAAACACCCGCCTTCAACTTTAACCATCGGTGGACCTGCGGCTATCGGAACTGCTTGAGGAGGATAAGCGACGTCCGGCTTCTGTTTGCTGTCGTGCGGAAGCATCTGGAGCAGGTATGCGAGGGTTTCCTGATGCTGATACTCGTGTTCGAGAACGAGGTGGAGAGTGTCATCCTCATCAAGTCCCTCTGAGCTATTCCTGGAGGAAGCGAGGTAGTGGTCTTCGACCTGTGACCGGATTTTTGCGAGATAGTTCTCGACCTCGGTTCGTTCGGGCAGGTCTTCTGATTCTTCACGCGGCGTTCTGATCGGATCGAAGAGAATCTGATATCGGGGTACAAGCGGTGGTTGATGCTGAAGTCTGATGAGTAGCCACCACTCCTCGAAGGCCCCGATATGCGCGAGATGCCAGAGCATTGGTCGAAATCCCGCGTGAGGACTGCGTCGGGCTCTCTCCTCACCCCGCACCCAGTCGAAAAGAGCAAGGGTAAAGACACGAGACGAGTTCATGGCCGCAATCAGTTCTTCTCGCTTGCTGTTCATGCGCTTGATCTCAGGCGCGAGACATGAACCACAGAGACACGGAGACACAGAGAAAGCACGGAGAGGAAACAGGAAAGGTGGGGAGGGTGTCCCACAACCCCTCTTGTTCTTCTCTGTGCTTTCTCTGTGTAACAAGCTTTGAACTTCTTGTTTTTTGCACAAGAAAATCAAGCCGCCAATAGGGCGAGGTCAGCCTCGCGAAAGATGAGTGCTGTAGACATTACCTCGTGACCTTTTTTCGTGGC